>JAJFHI010000193.1 GCA_021775715.1 Hyphomicrobiaceae bacterium
ATCGATCGACCAGGCCCAAGTCGTCATCAATCAGTGGCTCAGGCAGTACAATCATATCCGCCCACATCAAGCTCTCGGAATGAGACCGCCAGTGCCAGAAACTCTAATAGAAATTGGCACATGATTTTGGGGCTGGACACTTTGGACTACACCTTTTGCGGATAGCATTGCGGAATAGCAGCCACACGCCGATACAAAAATTTGCGATCATCTTGTGGGGGCGAGAAGCAACAACTCACACTAGCAGGTTGCATGGTATGAACAAATTTTCTCAGTACGGTGCCCTATGACTGGTTCTATTCGTTTGGTTTCATACAACATTCTGGAGGGGCTTCGGCCGATCTCTTCGGTCGGTACCGACCGCCGCCTAATCGATCGTGACCGCGCTGCCGCAGTGAAGACTGTTATCACCGAACTTGATCCCGAAATACTGGTGTTGAACGAGGCACTTTTTTGTCGCCTCCACGCCGGCAAGACAATTGATTATGGCCACTTATTTGAATTTCCGTATCAAACGGCAGCGCTCTATGACGATGCTTGGGGAAATGCTGTTTTGAGTCGACATCCAATCGTAAAATCTCAGGAAATGCGGATCTACAATCGCGGTGGTCTCGTTGCCACGGTTGATACGCCGGTTGGTCAGGTGACTGTCGCTTCCTACCATCCGCACCCAGGGCGGTATCCGGAAAACAAGGCGGACGATTTCACGCGTATGGTTGCGGATCTGCACGGACCGGTCATCGTGTGCGGCGACTTGAATTGCATCAGTCCTGAAGATGACATTGATCGCAATCAGCTGGTTGAGGCGTTCGAGAGTTTTTCGGATAATGCAGAAGTAGCGGTAGACCGCTTCATCCAAAGCGGTAGATCTGTGTTTGATGCACTCGGTAGAATTGGTTTCAGCGATACTATTCCTCTTGCGAAGCGCCGCTATACAATGCCCACTGATCTTATTAACCTGGACAAGAGTTCTGCCATGCGGATTGATCACATCCTGGCCAACGATGCGATTGACATCGTCTCAGGTAAGATTGTTCAAAACGCCAGCACCAATCGCGCCAGCGATCATCATCCGGTTATGCTGGATTTTCGAATTGAGGCGGCATGAAAGTGTCGATTTAAACTTTCGAATATTTGGAATTCTTACTACCCGCGAATGTCTGCTGTTGGTGGAAGCTGCCGTTCGTCCGTCACGCGGTAGTGACGCGAAGGGTCAATTGCTGACATTGCGATTAGCGGCTAGCAATTCCACTTCAGCTCAACTAGCGGAGCTTTCCTCACTGCCAGAGCGAGCTATTGCGACGTTTGTCGGCTAAGCAGAGAAAGCGGACATCACACCACGACGGTCACGACCAACCGGAATGTCTGCTTCAACCAGTAGCGGACGTGGCATTGCACACGGTGCCGCACACTATTGCCCCGATGCGGACAATCGCAATCACTTTTGCAACCACAGTATGCGACACTCAAATTGTTGATATCGCTGTCGTGCGGTACCCGTTGCAAAAATCATGGTTTTTGCGACAATAGCTCTTAATCGAAAAGCAACGGAAATTAGGAGTATGAATGGGCTCAGTTCTGTATTTCACCATGCTTGCATTTTTCGTCACCCACGAGTTGGATGCAGTCAAGAGACACGAATGGCGGATTTTGCCCATCACATCATTCCTGCCAGAAGCTATTGGCGAACAGGTATTTATTTGGGCGCATGTCCCGCTGTTTTTGGGACTATTTTACCTTGGGGCTCTCGACCCACTTTCTACAACAGCCAAGGCGCTGTCGGCATTTGCAGTAATCCATATCGGTCTGCATTTAGTTTTTCGGAATCACCAAAAATGTGAATTCAACAATTTCAGTTCCTGGATGCTAATCGTGGCTTCAGGTTTGTTTGGCACGGCTCATCTTATTGTCGCATAACTGTATTTATGGAACGAGTTTCGAATTTGCGATAAACTTCGGATGACTGCTTCTGGCCCTTTGCGTCGACATCGCGATCTGGGGCAACGGCAGCTTTCCCCAATAGCAGACATTGTCAGTTCAGATCGAAGCTGCTGGGCGAAGACCGCCTTTGTAAAACAGCTGCTAACACGTGCTTCCGCAATGCAGAGAAAGCGGACATTGCGACACGTCCGGCACAAGGCAACGGTATGTCTGCTTTCACCAGGAGCGGACATGGCTTCGATCGGGACGAAGTCCACTAATGACCCAAAGCGGAAATTCCTACTTTTTAGCAGAGCCAATAGAGCAAACATTTGAGGAAAGCACTTTCTCCAGCATACCTATGGGTTGCTCCAAATGCCGAAGGGAATGGTTTTATCGACCTGATTGCGAGAGCATTCCAAGCCAAGTCAGCTGTCACACCAACAGCTGACTTGGCTCAGACGTAGCGCTCAGGTCTGTTAACGGCCAGGAACGAACATTCCGAATTGGTTAGGGGCACCTAAGGTGCAAAACGGCTCGGAAAGAATCGTCCAATGACAAGATTGACTACGGCAGTTTATAAGCCGTGATCGTATTGGCCATCATGTTTGGTACGAAAATCGTCTTGGTCGCTGGATTGTATCCGAAATCGGCCGTGCCTTGAGTTAAAGACAATACTTCAGACACCGTACCATCAGCCGCAAATTTCAAAACCTTACCGGCCCAGAAGTCACCGACAAGGTAACTACCACTACCAAGCGGCTGCAAGGCATCAAGATTGCCGAAAGGTTTGCCTTTGCCGAGCGGTTTGATGCTTTTGTCGGTCAATGAGACCGAATACAACTGGCCCGGTGTCGAGGTGGCCCATCCGTCGCCTGATAACACCCCCCACGTGTTGACGATGAGGTTGTCGCCTTCAACAATGAGTCCGTTTGGACCAGCCATGGTGTCGCCTGCGAGCCAGGACTCAATTTTACCGTCTGCATAACGAAAAATTGCATTGCCTATGGTGTCGGAGGTGTAAACAGCGCCGGAGCTGTCGACGGCGACATCGTTGATCAGTTTTGCTCCAGGAGCTTTGTGTTTTGCGATGACGCGACCATCTTTTAGATCGATCTCGACCAGTTCATCCACATCGGCAACAAACAAGTGGCCATTTGAAACCGCCATGCCTTTCGGTGCACTCAGTCCCGTTGCCCATTTTTCGGTGATCACCGTTCCGTCGAGCGCGTGCTTAGAGACGTAACCATCGCCATCTTTCTTTGTGGCGTCATTGTTGCCGTTGGTGACGTAAAGCACACCAGCATTCGCATCATGATACACACACTCTGGCCCGTAAGCTTTCGTAGACTCCCACACTTTGGCTGGAGTTGCGGCTTGAACGCCAGCATAAGGTCCAGAAATTGCACAAGCCAGTAAACCTACGCTAACAGCTAATAATGTTCGACGCATTTTTGCATACCTTTTCATATTTATTGAGCCCACGGCCACCGTAAAATCTTGTGCAATAGGCCTAGTTTGAAGTGGCATTGAGAGCAATGTGTTTTGCTTCCTAATGATGACAGGATCAAGATATCAATCTTAAGCAGATATTTCAATTGCACGCGTACGAGAAAGTTGTCAGAAATTGTTCGTCAATGAGCTCTGTTGAGCATAGCGCAAAAGGTCCGCTTAATGGCCTTAGTGACGTTTTGCAACTTTCGTGGTTTCGTCCGGTGCTGATAGTCGAGCGGACCTTACTAGTGACCAACCTGACGCTCACTTTTGGCCCATTGCGACGTTTTTCTTCTTTTGAAAATTAGTCCGGTGTTGAGGTGCAAGACGACGTCAACTTCTAATAGCGCGAGGCGTGCTGTTGACCCTTCGCGACAATTCGATGAGGAGCTGTAACGCCCGCTTTTTCCGAAAGCAGACATGACGCGTCGATCAGTAAACCAGTCTGGGATGTCCGCTTCTGTATAGGAGCGGACATTAATGAACGTTGCGCGAGCCTAGCCCGCGAAGTCTGCAGTGGGTCATTTGCAGACTAATGCAACGCAACATTGCCAGGGCAGCTTTATGTTCACTAGCGGAAGAACTAATTTGCTGGACGGACTATTAGTTTCTGTGCACGCGTCAGGGGGCGAAGTGTCCAGCCCCAAAATCATGTGCCAATTTCTATTAGAGTTTCTGGCCCTGGGCGGGATTGTCCAACTTTACAGTTTAGTGTTGCAAAATCTCAGCTTGGGAAGACGGCGGTTTCCGCAAAATCCCACTGTGTGATGCGCATCATGTTCGCAGGGTTGTCTCTCGACCAGCGATGCCGCACGATCACCGCGCGTGATGACTAGTGGAATTCTGATATGAACTGGGAATTTGTGATAAGATTTGCGAACCAGACAGAGCGAGTTCGTAATACGGAAACATTAGTATGAGCAATGCAGATATCGTCGGGGTTAACGACACAGATTTTGTGAAGTTCTGGAACGAGGTGCTCGCGCCAAAATTCATTAAGTTCAAGCACGTGCTGGTAGATGGTCTGACACAGCACAGCGAAGAAATTTTTCCAAACTTGCCAGTGAGCGAGGGCGACAAGGTCTTGGATGTCGGTTGCGGTTTCGGCGATACGGCGATCAAGCTTGCCGCCCGTGTTGGCGCCACAGGCGAAGTGGTTGGCATAGACTGTTGCGACGCCTTCCTCGACTACGCCAAGGACGAGGTCAAATCCCTCGGGATCAGCAACATCCGTTTCCAGCGTGGTGATGCAGAGATAGCATTACCTGCCGAGAGATTTGACTTTGTATTTGCCCGCTTCGGCACAATGTTTTTTGCCAACCCGGTGGCTGGTCTTCGCAATATGCGCAAAGCGCTGAAACCCGAAGGCCGCATGGTTCACATCGTCTGGCGCGCGCGGGCCGACAATCCTTGGCTGTCCATGGCAAAGGACGTCGTCCTTGATTTTCTACCTCAGCCCGGTGAAGAAGCGCAGACTTGCGGACCCGGCCCGTTCTCAATGTCTGATGAATCGACCGTGCGGACCATGATGAAAGCCGCAGGTTATGAGAACATTGAATTTCGCAGGGTCGATGCAAACGTGCTCGTCGGCAAAGACGTTGAGGACGCGATCGCCTTTCAATTGGCGATCGGACCGGCGGGTGAGGTTTTTCGTGAAGCTGGAGAAGAAGCAGAAGAGAAGCGTCCTGCAATCGAGGCGGCCCTCGCTGCTGCTATCAACAAGCAAAAGACCGCTGCCGACGGCATAGTTATGGAGAGTTCCTCCTGGGTAATCAGCGGCACCAATCCACTTTAGTCTGCCCAACTTACTTTTCCGAATTCTTCGAAAACGGCACTGTACGTCCACGCAGCACATCCACTTGGCGCAGTTTCGTGACAATCTCTTCCGGTTTATATCGTTTGTTGCCCATCTCTTGTCCTCCTGTTTGTTACGAGCAGGTGGACCAATTCACTGGGGGAGGATCAATGGGACCTGAAGTATTCATTCCCTCGCTTCGAATGACGCGCTCCATCTAGGAAAAAACTTCTGGACTGGATCAATTGCAGACGAAACGTCTTTCTCGCTACACGACGCCATCCATGTCAGCTTTGCATAGAAAGCGGACATCGAGGCGATGCAAGCTGGGCACCATTCCCACGGCAAGAACC
This sequence comes from Hyphomicrobiaceae bacterium, assembly GCA_021775715.1. Classification (GTDB taxonomy): domain Bacteria; phylum Pseudomonadota; class Alphaproteobacteria; order Rhizobiales; family Hyphomicrobiaceae; genus JAJFHI01. The sequence continues at coordinate 5,563 of JAJFHI010000193.1, forward strand.
ACGTCTGCAAATCCTTCGAAAGCGGTCATTCGTCATCCGACGCAAAGGGCAGGTTACGGAATTGAGCTCAATTGGGCTCACTCAATAGGAATATCAAAATGTAGTACGTCTTCTCGAATTCCCAGTTTTGTATACAGCGAGATTGCGGGCGTATCGACTAGGTCTGCTTGGACGAAGATGACATACGCTCCATGTGCCTTTGCAATCATCTTGAGTTCTTGTATGAGACCAGTAGCAACCCCCTTTCGGCGATGTTCTTCTGCGACAGCCAAATCGTAAATGTAGATCTCGCTGCGCTCTTGTTCAAACTTCTTGAGTTCATAGGCCACGAGTCCGCCAACGACCAACCCGTTCTTTACCGTGACCAGTACAATAAAGTGATCTTTACGAAGCAACTCCGCGAGATAAGCTTTGTTCGGTTGTTTGCTCTTGTAAGTATCGGTATCTTCAAACGAGTCACTGAATACGGAAAGCAAGTCTCGAAGTAGATGTGGCTCATCTGCTGAAACTATATGGTGCGTATATTCTGAAGACACTGTCATTGGGGATACCCGAGAAGGAAGATTGGTCGCTTGGCAATGGCGAAGCACAGTACGCTTAGCGGTTGCGAGTTCGTGGATGCCTGGGCTCAAGCGTCAAGCCCTTTTCCTAGCTCTTATCCAGGAAAAATAGATATTGTCTCCGAAGAAAAGTGTTCCAGGTAGTTGTAACTCATGTCCGTTCCTGGCCCTTCAAGTCACTACCGCGTGACGGACTAATGTCAGCTTTCACCAACAGCGGACATAGCCGACAAGGAACCGCCACTCCTCTCGACGTCCGCTTCTGTATAGCAGCTGCCAACGCGGGACTGCAGCTTTGCAGAGTTAGCGGACATATGGATAGTGCAGGCTGCGCACAATTCCCACGGCAAGGACTACGTCTGCAATTTCTTCGGAAGCGGACATTCGACATCCGACGCAAAGGGCCAGAAGCCGACGTCCTAACCCCAATCAAGTTTTATAGTCCATTGTAATTCGCGGAACTCATTATCGTCTTCGGTCGCGAGGGTTTGGCATGTTGCCGTTGTTTCAGAATACGCAGCGTTTGCCGTTTATTGGTAGCAGTTTCGCGCCGCTGCCGTTGCAATGATAAATGTTCACAATTGCGATACCTGGCCCTAACCACCTGCCTGATGAGACAACTGAAACTCGCTCCGATTGACCAATTCCAAAATGTGCGATAGTCGTCATTTCGGATGGTGCACGAGCAATCGTGCAAGAGGGAATATCGGTGACGGTCGAATATTTCGACTTAATTCCGGAGCTGCCCCCGCAACTGTAATCGGTGAGGCTCTAAGCCAAGATGCCACTGGCTATCACAGCTGGGAAGGCGGTTTATGAGCGAACTAACACCGAAAGCCAGGAGACCTGCCATCCAAGATTGCATCGGCGGGCGCACGTGGGTCGGGGCGACTCCAGTGCAGCAGTATTGAAGGCTACGCATGTTTTTCACGCTGCCTTCCATCCGTGGATGCTTTTGTCGTCGTTGGCGCGACAAATACGGATGGTGATTATATAATGCGTGAATTCCTACTTCGATTTTCAACGGCGTCGCTAGCGCGATCCGATGCTTCACCTAGTTTACTCACAGCCGGAATTCTTTTTCTATTCTCATCACATATCGTTCACGCTGATGACGTTCGCAGATCGCTTGCGGGCGCGGGCGTTGTATTCTCTGTAGGATATACGGGGGACGTGTTTGGAAACCCTACAGGGGGTCAGAAGACAGGCACCCATAATGCTGGTCTTGCTGAAGCCAGCGTCGAGATCGATTTCGAAAAGATATCGAACGCACGCGGGCTGACGTTCTTTGCCAGTGGGTACCAGATCCACGGTACGAGTATATCGGGCGAAAATGTTGGCGGCATCGCTGCAGTTAGCAACGTCGAAGCCTATCGCTCGACGCGCCTCTTCGAAGCGTGGATCGAGCAAAGTCTTGTAAATGACGCCGTCTCTATACGAGTTGGACAGATTGCAGCGGATGCTGAATTTTTTGTGGTGGAAGGTGGCAGCAATTTCATCAACTCGACATTTGGTTGGACGACGATAACGTCCGACAATATTCCGGTTGGCGGTCCCATATATCCAATTGCGACGCCCGGAATTCGTGTTGCCGTTGAGCCAGATTCTGGGTTGAAACTGATGGCGGGCCTTTGGAATGGTGACCCGGTTGGACCTTGCCCCGAAGATCGCGACCCTGGACAATGCAATAAGTACGGTCTCGATTTTCGTTTAAGCGACGCACCGCTAGCAATCATGGAAGCCGAATTCAATACCGTCGGCGGCACGATTGTCGGACTTCCAGGCACCGTCAAAATAGGCGCGTGGCATCATTTCGGCGACTTCGACGATCTTCGGTACAATGCGTTTGGTGGATCGCTTGGTGCTACGAGCAGTACGCCGCTAAAGCATGAGGGCAATCACGGAGTTTACGCGGTCATCGATCAAACGATATATCGAGTTCCCGGTGACGATAAGCGAAACATCACCGTTTTCGCGCGTGCTGCTGCTAGTCCATCGGATCGCAATGTTGTTAACCGTTACGTTGAAGGCGGAATCGTTGTTACCGGTCCGATCGCATCCCGTCCGCAAGACGTGTTCGGCATAGCCGTCGCGTACTCTGGTATTTCCGATCAAGCAGCAGCGTTCGACGGTGACCAAGGATTATCGGTTAGTCGAAGCCATGAGATTGTGTTAGAGGCGAACTATGCCGCTGAGCTTATTCCCGGATTGACAATCCAACCAGACTTTCAATATTTTTGGAACCCGGGCGGGCGCGTGCCGGACGATTTGGGGAATAATAAGTTGAAGGATGCTGCGGTGTTTGGGTTGCGTACGGTTGTCAGCTACTGAGCCGAAACGTGATTCATCAGTTATATCCGTAAGGGCACCATAAATTTCCGCTTTGGGTCATTAGCGTCGTTCCGTATGAACGCATCGACCGCTGTTCACCAAAGCCTGTCGTGTGATCAAGAACTTCGCGAGGACGCGCGCATTCTGATTTGTCTCTCAACCAAGGAGACAGAATATGGAACACGACCAGGTACCCTCTACCAATAAGCCCGCAAGCCGCCCTCCGTGGAACAAGGGCAAACTCGTGGGGCCGAAGCCGCCGCTGAGGCCAAGCCACGTATGGTCGATCAGGACCAAGCTGCAGATCGACGGCCGAAAACGTGATCTCGCACTGTTTAATCTAGCGATCGATAGCAAGCTACGAGGCTGCGATGTCGTCGCCATCCGCGTCGAGGACGTGGCGCCGAGTAGTTACGCGATGGATCGCGCGACCGTGCGTCAAAGCAAGACCGGCCGGCCCGTCCGGTTTGAGCTGACTGAACACACTCGAATGGCAATTGATGAGTACCTGAGGCTGACTGAGAGGAAGTCAGGTCAGTTCTTGTTCGCCGGACGCGGCGAACGCTCCCGAGGATTGACGACCCGGCAATATGCCCGGCTCGTCCAAGAATGGGTGACCAGTATCGGACTTGATCCGAGCAAGTTTGGCACTCACTCATTACGACGCACCAAGGGGGTGCTGATCTATCGGCGGACAGGTAATCTCCGGGCAGTCCAGTTGCTGCTGGGTCATTCGAAGATTGAGAGCACCGTTCGCTATCTCGGTATCGAAGTTGATGACGCCATCGAGATTGCCGAGAAGATCGACATCTGATGTGCAAGGGCAGAGGACGGGGGCTCTGCTTCGCTCAGCGAGTAGAATGGAACGGCAGCAACCACTTCATATGCGGACGACTTAAGGGTGGCATTTCAACGGTTCACTCCAGCGCACATCGATGTCCGCTTCTGTATAGCCGCCAACACTTTGAACGCGGGCCGCAAGCAAAGCTCTATTTTCGCAGCTTAACATGCAGTGTCTTGCGCACTATCGCGGTCATAGTTCGGGAAATGTGTTGCCTGGGCCAAACAAGATGCAGGCGAACTGCCGTTGGAAGAACCCGAGTACCATGAACACCGGGGGCACCTGCAAGCTCGCCGTTCGCTCATCGCATGACTTGAACGCCCGGTTGTTGACGCAGATCAACGCGTCGTGCCTAATCTCGGTCAGCTTCACTTGGCTCCGAAGTTGATGGACTATGTCTGAGAACCGGTTGTTAGCAATTGGTATTGTCGGAACGCTCGTCACAGCAGTTTGCTGTTTCACGCCCGTGCTGGTGATTGCTCTATCAATGGTCGGCCTTTCAGCCTGGATCGCGGGCCTTGATACAGTGCTGCTGCCAGCTCTCGCTTTCTTCATTGGGACAACGGTGTTTGCATTATGGAAACGATACAGAAAACAGTCAAACTGAACTCCGAAATCACCTGCCCGCACTGCGGCCATAAGGCGATCGAAACCATGCCGAGAGACGCATGTGTTGGATTCTATCCTTGCAAACGATGTAGCGTCACGCTGCGCCCTAAGCATGGTGATTGTTGCGTCTTTTGCACCTATGGAACAGTGCCGTGCCCGCCAATTCAGACTGACGGGGCCTGTTGCGCGAGCTAACGCACAGCGTTCATCGTGGGTCATGTGCAGTCTTTCAGTATCGCCCCTCTTAGACCGATATTCGTTCAATAGCGGACCTGACCTTGTGGGCCGTGAATCCCGCAAGCTACATGTTCGAAAATGTCCGCTTTTGTATAGCAGCGGCCGGTGCGGGCCCGCCGCTTCGCAGAGACGCGGACATTGCGGCTACCGGCTTGTCTAGCATCTCTGCTTCGTCGAAGCCCGATGCTCAGGTCATTGATGAACTAAACTTATCTGACCCAAAGCACGCATTTAGCACTGGCTAACTTTGCCAATCCTGGACCGTCGATATGCAGAGAATTTATCGAACGGCCGCGAGACGCAAGAAGTAAGCTATCGGCACCGACTATTACCTAGTCGATCAAGCCTCATTTTTCCGGTAAAAAATCGGAACCTCAAATTCGCTTTGCACTGACCGGTCGAGCACCGATTCCGGATTCACTGTGAGCCTCCATACGATCTGCGGATCATCGAGAATATGACCACTTTCCGGGAAATCAACTGGCAGTTTGATGTCGATTGGCAATGTAACAATGTTTTTGTCAAAAATCGTTTGGGTCGGGTGCAGATCATGGCTCTGCGACCACAACTCATCGGTGACCCAAACAGTTTCTGACCGGCCATCTGTCTTTGTGTTTTCATGACTTGTTAGGCTGCCGCAGGTCAACGTCACACCGACCGGTTCATTAAGTCGACTCTTTACCCGAGCCTGGACCTTGCCACAAAACCGTTCACCCAAATACCCGGGAAGCGTCTCGATAATTAATACCGCGTCACCGAATCGATATCGTTGCCAAGTCAAGCTAACGGCAACAACAAGACCAATAACCCCAGCAACGATGGGAATTGAGACCGAAATGGCCTGTTCCCATGACCCGCGGAGTTCAGCCAAGATTAGATCCCTGTTTACCGACCAAAAGAAGCTCAAAACGCTCCACCAGAGTAAACACCAGAACCACATGAACGCCGCAGTGAACTTGGTCGAATGGATCACGCGTCGTGCGCGCCACTGGCGATTTACGAGCCACGGCCGATCTCGGTACTTCTCGCGGTTGCGCCCAAGTCTACTCAGAAATCGAGGTGCGCCAACATAGGCCAAATAGTAGAATCCAAGGCCTATCAGCACCAACGATAGACCGAACAATCCACAAACAATTGCCAAGCCCGGATGTATCCCACCGAAGCGCCATTCATGGATCATCGCATTGATCACCAATCCACCAACCAGTATCAGTGTGGCGAAGAGGACATGTACAAAAATCGCATAGACTATGTCGAGGACAGCCAATTTCCGACTGTCGCCTGAATTGTTATTCTGACCGCTCATAATGCACCATGACACAAACAAACCAACTGCGCATCCGAGGGACCTGTGCCAATTGAGTGCAGGTAAATTGTCTCCCGGTGGCCCGCTTCTGCCTGTCTAAGATGGGCAGCATATTGGGGGCACATCCGCCGAACTTGAACAACAGCAGATAGCGCTTTCTGACCAATCGCATCAGAGCGATGAGACGTCGTTGGGTCCGCTTTTGTATAATTGCGGGCTTCCGCAATGCAGAGATAGCGGACATCACACCACGACGGTCACGACCAACCGGAATGTCTGCTTCAACCAGTAGCGGACGTGGCATTGCACACGGCGTCGCGACCCCTTGCGGATGTTGGAGGTCGACAGGTCACTGCTGTCCAGGACAACTATTAGTTGAGCAATAATTTTGGCGTTCTAGAAATTTTCAGGAAGGACTTTGACATAGATAAATTGTTTCGATTTCATTTACTCTTTGCCGCGATAGCGTTCGTTGCTATGCCTGTATTTGCAGCTGGCCAAAAAAATTTGAAGGCTAGTTTGTCGTCGCGCCGCGAGAATAGCAGGTCCCCGTTTAATTCAGGCTCATTGTTTGCGGTCAGGCTGCAAAAGAACTTTATCAGCAGCTTCCCTTAATAGAGAGGCCTGATGTCTCCACAGGCGGACTGCAGAAGTCCGATGCAAAGGTGATGTACTGTATCAAGGACAACAACTACTATACCTGCTCCTACGGTTACTTATTAAAGACAAAGGAGATCACAGCGGGCCCGCTCAGTTGTTGATTTATGCAGAGTTGTTTGGATGTTCTCGGCATAGATTTTTGATGGCAAAGTGTATCAACCGAACATTGCCTCTAGATCGACCGTTGAGCGGTGACCTAAATTTTTGAAGCTGTCGTTCAGCCAAGTATCCGCGATTTGGCGTCCACGGTCCCGCATGCTTGTCATATATGACCAGTCGGCATTGAAGTTTTTTGCGGCATCAAATTCAGGATCTTCGGTTGGGGGGGCTATGATATGGATGTTGACTTTCTGTAGCCCCGCCTCTGGTTTGACAAAACCATTTTCTATCAATCGTGTTACGAAATTTACGGCGCGCATCTCACGCATAAGTGCCGACGTGAAACTAACTTGGCTCACACGGTTTACAATTTCGGCCGATGTGTGGGGAATCATTTTCGATTCGACATTTGAGGTGAGCACGAGGATTACATCCCGAGAGCTACAGTTATCGATCAACGGATATATTGTCGGATTGCCCATATAGCCACCATCCCAATAACGTTTTCCATCGACATCAACCGCCTCAAATAAAAAGGGTAGGCAGCACGAAGCGCATACTGCATCGAGGCTAATTTCGTTGCGTGGAAACACGCGGTTTTTGTTTGTTGCAATGTTGGTGGCATTTATAAAGAGGTTGATGGTTTTTGAGGATCGAAGAAGGTCAAAATTGATTGTTTCGGCGACGACCGATCTTAGTGGGTCCATTGTTACAGGATCGTACTGATATGGAAGCAATATCCGAGACATGACTTCCAAAAAAACGTCCCCACGACGGATTTGAAGTATTTTCGGGCCGAGCAGACGCAGCGACCTTAGTCGACCCCAACGTCTTTTCTCACTCTCCTCGCTGATGCGTTTCCAAAATGTTCCCAAAAGTTCGCGAGCTTGGTCTCGATTGTTTCCAATCATGCCGTATGTAAGTACTGCAGCGTTAACCGCGCCAGAACTTGTTCCTGAAACACCTTCAATTTCTAGCCGTTGGTCTTCTAGTAATCGATCGAGCACCCCCCAACTAAACGCACCTAAGGCAGCACCTCCTTGCAATGCGAGGACTACTCTTCTTGATTTTGCAACAGGCTTCTCCAAAACCAAGCAACTCCCACTGGTCAAAATTGTTGGAAACAGGCACGCGGAATTCGTGGTCCTCTATGGAGACAATCCAACATGGTATACCGTATTGAGCTCAACGTTCTGCTGCAACAATTGACCGTGCAAATGGTTTAGGTCGTTGCGATCGATGCAGATGGCGCAATATCCTTGTCACCCAGAGCTTTTCGGAATTGGCACATTGCTGAAACCAGCAGGAACAACAGTGATGCATATTGGTATACCGAAGGAGGTCAAAGTTCACGAGTATCGTGTGGGTATGACCCCGGCGAACGTTCGGGAAGCCGTCGCCCATGGCCATGACGTCTTCGTTCAATCGGATGCGGCAGCCCACCTGGGCTTCTCAAATCTTGATTATGAGAACGCTGGTGCAAGAATCGAACAAACGGCTGAGGCTGTTTTTGAGCAGGCCCAGCTCATTGTAAAAGTCAAAGAGCCCCAGCCCAAAGAGTGCGCTCTGCTTCGGGAGAATCATACTCTCTTCACTTACCTACACTTGGCCGCCAACCCGGACTTGGCGCGGGCACTCATGAGTTCTGGCGCCACAGCTATCGCCTACGAAACTGTGACAAGTCCGACTAAGGGGTTGCCTCTGTTGGCTCCGATGAGCGAAGTCGCAGGCCGTCTTGCGGTTCAGGCCGGGGCGCACTGCCTTGAAATGGAACAAGGAGGACGCGGCATTCTTCTCGGAGGAGCCGCCGGTGTGGCGGCTGCAGACGTTGTGATCTTGGGCGGTGGCGTTGCCGGCACAAACGCTGTCAGAATGGCGGTTGGCTTAGAGGCGAGCGTAACGTGTATTGATATCGACATTGATCGCCTCTACGCACTCGACCAATATTTCGGCGCCTCGCTCAACACAATCTTTGCAACGAAACAGTCGATCGAGGACTATGTGCTTGAGGCGGATCTGGTGATTGGTGCCGCGCTGGTCCCAGGTGCCGCGGCGCCAAAACTCATCACAAACGAGATGGTGCGGAAAATGAAGCGTGGATCAGTCATCGTTGATATCGCAATCGATCAGGGGGGAATATCGGAGACATCCCGACCAACGACATACGATCAACCCAGTTACGTGGAGCACGATGTTGTCCATTACTGTGTTTCGAATATGCCTGGTGCAGTCGCGCGCACATCGACCTACGCCCTCAACAACGCAACGCTACCGTATGTATTGGCGTTGACAAAAAACGGTTCATTGGATGCACTGAGGAACAATTCAAACCTGCTTGCAGGTTTGAATGTTTACAAAGGTCAGATCACCCACCCTGCTGTGGCTGATGCTCTGGGAATTCCATGTACAAATTCGGCGGACACTATTCGGTGAAGCGTCTTCTCAAACACCAAATGGTGGGTTGCAGGTTTGACTTCGGAGCTACATGTGCACCGCTATATTGCCGTGCGGGCACTTCTCCTGCATCCGTCGAAATTGCATACGTGTGAGATGCACCAAACATTCGTGATCGCCAGCTTCAAAATAGACGTCGTCTTGATCGTTTAATCTGTCATCCACGATCGTATCGATGCCATAGGCGGCACCCAACGGAGGGATGGCACCAGGATCGCAATCGTGAAATAGCGAAACGATTTCGTCTTCGGCAGCGAGTGACACGGGGCCCTCTACAAAATCGCGAATTGCATCCATTCGAACGTTGCAAGAGGCGGGAACAACGGCGAGTTTAAAACCGCCCTCACAACTCAAAACGACGCCTTTGGCGACGCAATCGCCGGAAACGTGACTTGCATCGGCCGTCTGTGCTGATGTGGCTGTCGGTCGGTGGACCATCACATCGTAGTCGATGTTTTTGTCTTCAAGATAACTACGGAGCGTGGGTGCAACTGACATGGCATCCTCCAAACACTTGGGTTAAGTGATTGCGACAGGTCTGCGCGACCCACAGGAGCAGCATGAAAAACACCGGGCGTTTCATGTCTGCCCCGGTCGCTCACCAATACGAATATTAAATAGTAGGCCCGTAAAGCTTTTCTTACAAGCTCTCAGTGATGCCCTCACGTCGCACAGCTCGGATATGGAGTGCTCACCCCGAAGGCCTTCAAGGACAATCGGGATCTTCTCCTCGGAAGAAAACTTCCGACGGGTCTGCCGGCGGATGTCCTTTACATGTCCCTCGGCCGTCTCACGCGGCTCAGGTCTCTTTGTCATTCGTCATCCCTCATTGGATTACGATGAACCAGAAAACCTCCCTTGGTAAAGCACCTCAGTCTGTCTCAAAGGCGATGACGGGATATAGATGCGGGCGGATACAGCACCGCAGAACACGCCCACCGGAAGCACCGGATTTTTATCGATGTTGGTTCTATAGCTGGCTTGAAATTCGGGATGAATTGCTACCAATCTCAGGGGCGGACGACGATGACGAAATGGGACTT
>JAJFHI010000194.1 GCA_021775715.1 Hyphomicrobiaceae bacterium
ATCGATCGACCAGGCCCAAGTCGTCATCAATCAGTGGCTCAGGCAGTACAATCATATCCGCCCACATCAAGCTCTCGGAATGAGACCGCCAGTGCCAGAAACTCTAATAGAAATTGGCACATGATTTTGGGGCTGGACACTGTCTCATTGGCTTTGACGGGAAGACCTAATTGAACTTTACAAAATAAAGGCCTGCCGGTGCAAACGGCAGGCTTTTTTCTTTGCTCGGTGTTCGTTTCTATTTCTTGCTCTTTTGAGCATTTCGTAGAGCGGCGGCAAGGGCTGATTCACTTTGGCTGGTGTTGTTCTTCAACGGTCTCGACGATGTGCGTGTCGGTTGAGGGGAGCGCGGATGCTTCGGCTTTGACGTTGGGTTCCTGGGTTGGGTGTCTCCGGCGTCAACGGTGCCAGACTTCATGGTCAGCCCAATACGTTTGCGGTCGACGTCGACGTCTTGCACGCGAACTTTGACGACGTCTCCAGCCTTTACGATGTCGCGCGGGTCTTTGACAAATGTGTCAGACAATTGCGACACGTGTACGAGGCCGTCCTGATGTACGCCAACATCGACGAAGGCGCCAAATGCCGTCACGTTTGTCACAACACCCTCAAGAGACATGCCAGAGCACAGGTCTGATATTTTCTCAACGCCGTCTTCAAAGGTTGCTGTCTTAAATTCAGGTCTCGGATCGCGGCCCGGCTTTTCCAACTCCCCGATAATATCTGTGACAGTTGGTACTCCAAATTGATCATTCGCAAAGTCCTTGGGGTGTAGGTTGTGCAAAAATGTCCGATCGCCAATCATTGCTTTGACCGGCTTTTGGGTTGCCGTGGCGATGCGCTCGACTACTTGGTAGGCTTCGGGGTGAACGGCGGACGCGTCGAGCGGGTTAGCGCCCCCCATGATGCGCAAGAAGCCTGCGGCTTGCTCAAATGCTTTGGGTCCGAGACGCGCGACTTTCTTGATCGCGATGCGGTTTTTGAAAGCACCGTTTTCGTCCCGGTGTGTGACCACGTTCTGCGCAATAGTGGCGTTGAGCCCGGCGACGCGGGAAAGCAATGGTGCTGATGCCATATTGACGTCGACACCAACGGAGTTCACGCAGTCCTCCACGGCGGCGTCGAGAGAGCGGGCGAGATCCGCTTGGTTGACGTCGTGCTGATACTGACCAACGCCAATAGCTTTCGGTTCGATTTTGACCAGTTCGGCCAGTGGGTCTTGCAGGCGGCGGGCAATTGAAACAGCGCCTCGCAGGCTAACGTCGAGATCGGGGAATTCTTTCGCCGCCAACGCTGATGCGGAATACACGGAGGCGCCGGCTTCCGACACCATCACTTTCGACGGTTTCAGATCGCCCGTCTGTTTTATGAGATCGCCAGCTAGTTTGTCAGTTTCCCGGCTCGCGGTGCCATTGCCGATGGCGACAACATCCACTTTGTGCTTCAGGCATAGAACCGTCAGGGTGGCAAGCGCGCCGTTCCAGTCTCTGCGCGGTTCGTGTGGGTAAACCGTGGCGGTGTCGAGGAGTTTTCCTGTGTGGTCTACAACGGCGACTTTTACGCCGGTGCGAATGCCAGGGTCGAGGCCCATCGTGACGCGCGGTCCGGCTGGGGCCGCCAACATTAAGTCCTTCAGGTTCATCTTGAAGACATCAATCGCGGCGCGGTCAGCGTCTTCTTTCAGCCGTGTCAGAAGGTCGGCCATGAGTGACTTGTGTAATTTCGTTTTCCAAGCTTGTTTGACGGTGTCGATCAACCAACTGTCTGCCGGACGATTGCGCGCGGCAATATCAAAAGCCGACATCACTTTAAGCTCGGCAGGGTGATGTCGATCGCGGACTGTTTCAACATCCAGACTGAGTTTTAGAAAGCCTTCGTTGGCACCACGCAGGAGCGCTAACGCGCGGTGTGACGGCATTTTGTGGATCGCTTGGCGGAAGTCAAAATAGTCGGAAAACTTGGCTGCTTGTGTTTCTTTGCCTTTGCGCAATTTGGATTCTAGCTGTCCCGTCTTCCACAACCACGATCTCAGATCACCAACGAGTTTTGCATTCTCTGATACGCGCTCAATGAGAATATGCTGTGCACCGTCAATAGCCGCCTGTACATCGTCGATGCCTTTGCGAGTATCGACGTATGTCCGAGCTTCCGTGGTCGGTGTGAGCGTAGGCTCAGTTAACAACGCTTCGGCTAAAGGCTCAAGGCCCGCCTCACGTGCGATCTGTGCTTTGGTACGTCGCTTCGGTTTGAACGGAGCATAGAGATCTTCGAGATCGACTTTGTTTTCTGCAGCCGCAATCGCGCGATCAAGTTCGGGTGTCAGTTTGCCCTGTTCGGTGATACTCTTGAGAACTGTTGTACGACGGTCTTCTAGTTGGCGCAGGTAGCCAAGGCGCTCTTCCAGTGTGCGCAGCTGAGTGTCATCAAGTCCGCCAGTTTTCTCTTTGCGATAACGCGCGATAAAGGGAACCGTCGCGCCTTCGCCCAACAGGTCCACCGTCGTTGTGACCTGCCCGACAGAGACGTTGAGTTCCTTTGCAATGCGCGCGTTGATCGAAGTCATCGAGAGAACCCCTGTATGTCGTTATATATCGCGAGGATATGTTGTTGGGTTTGGTTGAGAATATTGCGCGATGCGATGCAAGCTTTTTCTTTTTTTGTATTTCAGGGCGCCAGCTTGTGTCCCGTCAAAGCCCTTGAGACAGACTGAGGTGCTTTACTAAAGGAGGTTTTCTAGCTCATCGTGATCCAATGAGGGATGACGGGAAACACGCGCACCGAGGTACGGGCCAGTCTCAAGCTAAGTTTCTAGATAACCGACCTGTCGTCGCCCACCGAAACCGTCAGCAAATGTCTGCAAGGGGTCATTTGCTGACTTAGTGCGTAGAATTTTTGGTTGCGCTTCTCACAGGTGTCCAGCCCCAATCGATTGGTCCGGTTTGAATGTTAGTTCATTGGCGGGCTCGGTGGCAACGGGATCAGCACCTCCATTCGTCACACTGCTTCTTCAGCATAACTCATTGGAAAGCCACAGCTGGATTGATCCGCGCGCTGTTGCAAGGGTCATCAATCTGCCGCGAATCAGACATGCTCTAACGAGGTCGCGACGGCCTAGGTTCTTGATGAGCATCGGATGAAGACGAACCAGCGCTTCACGCTATTGGTTTTTTCGCTTTCCTGCATGACGTGTGCGGGAACGACGTTGGCGCTTGTTTCCCTTGATGTTCCCTTAGAGAACTCTGCTCAGGACTTGCAAAAGGCCGATGAACTCCGCCCGTCGCTGGTGGGAGCACTGGAGCCGTTGGCCGTTCCACACCATCAGTTGGTGACGCGGCTCTCTCGCCTCGCTTTTGTGCGCGCGGGCTTTGGCTCTCTCGAATTGCCACGGGAAATCGACGTGGCGGCTGCCAACCCAGAGTCCTGGTCGATCGAAGTCAAGGCGCCGCCTCCCACGTCCCCGAAGCCACAGAACTCGGTTTCTGAGACACGTTCTGGCTCTGCCAAGAAAAAAACCAAAAGCCGCTACACTCTGAAAGAGCGCCTTGCGGAAATCTCGCCCGCCGCTCTGGGGCGTGTCATCGCGAAGTTCGCGTCCGCGAAGGCGTCGTGGCCGCCGGAAGAAATTGCTCTCGTGGCGATCAAGGACGAAAAAGCTCTCGAGGTTTATTCGCGACCGACCGATGGTGCATGGAAGTTTGTCCACCGCTACAGAGTGCTGGCGGCAAGTGGCGCAAGCGGGCCAAAATTGCAGCGCGGCGACAAGCAGGTTCCCGAGGGCGTCTACCGCATCTCCTATCTAAACCCCAATAGCGCCTACCACGTGTCCTTGCGCGTCAATTACCCGAACACCTTCGATCGAAAGATGGCCAGGAAGGACGGACGCAAGAACCTTGGTGGCGACATCATGATCCACGGCGAGAACGTATCGGCGGGCTGCTTGGCGGTTGGAAATGCATCTGTTGAAGAGCTGTTCGTTTTGACCGCCGAGGTTGGTATGCGGAATGTCAAAGTGGTGATCGCTCCGACTGACTTCCGGCGCAATGCAATTGCTTCCCGACCGAAAGGACCCGAGTGGGTGCCGACGCTCTACACCGAGATCGCAAGCGCCATGTCCGAGTTCAAAGGGCCTCCCCCGCCGAGTTTGCTGACTTTGTTAGGCCTCTAACCACCGATGCGTTTCGCTATTGGAGGGGCACTCTCACGTCCTGCCAGCCGACACCTACTTTGGCCGTGACCAAACCATTCTATTGCAACGAGAAAGGATCAAACGACGGACAGCTCTCAAACAGCAATTTCGTAGCTGGCGACGGATTTACCACGGCAGATATCACGACCATAACGGTTGTTGATTTCGGCCACGCCATGGAGATGGCAATTCCCGAATGGGCACCTCACGTGCGGCGTTGGTATGATGAAATGCAGGAACGCGAGAGCGTTCAACAAAGCAAACCAACACACATGCCGGACGGCTCACAAATACCGGTTAATGCATAACTTGGATCAACAGTTAAGGCCTACACCCCAGTCGAAAATGATGCTGTTTGAGCATCTCGATGCGCATCAAAACAAGCGCTGATCGCGCGAAGAAACGGTCGTCCCCGCTCGGTGACTCGGAACCCGCTTGCAACTTTTTCAACCAGACCGTCGGCGTCTGCATCTAAAATATCGTGCGCGTCCGCGATTAACGGGTCGGCAGCCGCTCCAAAGCGCTCGCGCAATTCGTCCGCGGGAAAAGCGAGGTCACACATCAGGCGTTCAATCGCGAACCCGCGCATGCGATCCTCATCGGTCAAGACGTAGCCCCGTGTGGTGGCAAGCCGTCTACCATTGACTGTGCGCTCATAGTCGCCCACAGGCACAGCATTCTGCGCATAGCCGCCAGGCAACTTGCTGATCGCGGATGAGCCAAGGCCAATCACGGTCGTGGCCTTGTCGCTGGTGTAACCTTGAAAATTTCTATAAATGGGACCGCGTGCGAGCGGATCCTCTGGCCGTGCAAAGTGATCCAGTCCGATGCGGACATAACCTGCCGTTGTCAATCTGCTAGCCATTCTATTGGCGAGCGCGAAACGCTTTTCACTGCCTGGTAACGCGGTCTCGTCGACAAGCCTTTGGCGTTTGAATTTTGAGGGTAAGTGCGCGTAGCCAAACAGCGCGATACGCTCGGGCTGGAGCGCCAGAACGCCGTCCATAGTCCGTTCAGCGATTGCTTTTCCTGCGCCGGTTGCAACAACTCCACCGCCTCTCAACTTCGTCCCAACGCCTCCACCACCTTCCCCCGCTCCGCCAGCCAGATTCCACCCAGCACAAGCACCATTGCTGCGATGTGATAGAATGCAATCGGCTCTTGCAGGAGGACGACGGCGAACAGCGCCGCAAACACCGGAACCAAATTGATGAAGACTCCGGCGCGGCCCGGACCCATGAGTTCGACGCCGCGAATGAACAGCAGCTGTGCCAGAAACGAGGGAAAGAGCGAGATATAGGCGACAATTGCCCAGCCCTTCGGCGTTGGCCATTGAAGCGTCCCGGTTGCGGCCTCAAAGGCGGCCAGCGGCAAGGCTGCGATCAGTGCGCACACCGCCAGAGCGCCGAAAAATGCAAGGCCGGGAACCTGAGGTTTCTCTTTTAGGAAAACCGCAAAGCCTGCATAGAAGGTGGTCCCGACAAGCATCAAGATGTCGCCGTGATTGAAGACGAGCTGGAGGAGCCTCGACACGTCCCCTTCCACAGCAACGACGATAACACCGACGAGCGTAACCAACACGCCGAACGCTTGTAGCCCTGAGATCCGCGTGCCAGACACAAGAAAAGCGCCGAGCAACACGAACACCG
>JAJFHI010000195.1 GCA_021775715.1 Hyphomicrobiaceae bacterium
TGGCCTCATAGCGGCTCATCTGTCCGTCGAGCTCCACGGCATTGGAAATGTGATGCGCAACATCGGACAACAACCGGCCCCACTCTGAGACATCATGTTGAAAGGTCTCCGGATCAAAAATCATGTGCAAGGCACCGTCGGCGACCCAGGCACGTAATACCTCGACGGCCTGGTCGGCCTCATGAACGCCATCGGGAACATCCAACTCTTCAATGTCATCATCATCTGTCATCCGCCGATCCTCCCGCGATTACTTCATGAGCTGTCAGCTCTGTCGCCAGTTATCGCTGCAGCCTATCATCTAAAGATATAACACGGCTTTTGCAGCTGCTACGACATCGTCGGCGCTAGGCAATGCAAGCTTTTCTAGGTTGGCGGCATAAGGCATCGGCACATCAACACCGCTAACCTTTCGTGGCGGGGCATCAAGATCGTCAAACGCTTGCATGCTGACCTGGGCACAGATTTCTGAACCGACAGAGCAAACCGGCCAGGCTTCCTCGACGACAACAAGTCGGTTGGTTTTGGAAACAGATGTTAGGATCGTTTCGAGATCAAGCGGGCGTAGTGTCCTGAGATCAATCACCTCCGACGCAATACCGTCCTCAGCAAGCCGATCGGCCGCCTCAAGGGCATAGGTCATGCCGCGCAGGAATGAGACGATCGTGACGTCGCTGCCCGCACGCGCGATACGCGCCTTGCCAATCGGTACCAGCCATTCGTCAACCTGAGGCACGGGACCGGCAATGCCATAAAGTAATTCGTTTTCCAGAAACACAACCGGGTTTGGGTCCCGGATCGCGCTTTTCAGAAGGCCCTTGGCGTCTGCCGGGGTTGAAGGCGCGACAACTTTAAGTCCTGGCACATGGGCATACCAAGCCGAATAACACTGACTGTGTTGCGCACCGACACGTGAGGCTGCTCCGTTGGGTCCGCGGAACACGATCGGCGCGTGCATCTGACCGCCCGACATGTAGCGAGTTTTGGCTGCCGAGTTGATGATCTGGTCGATGGCTTGCATGGCAAAGTTCCAGGTCATGAATTCGACGATGGGCTTCAAGCCCGCAAGCGCCGCACCAACCCCGATACCGGCAAAGCCCTGCTCGGTGATGGGCGTATCAATGACACGTCGGTCGCCAAACTCTTCGAGCAGTCCCTGGCTGACTTTATAAGCGCCCTGGTATTGCGCAACTTCTTCACCCATCAAGAACACATCCGCATCGCGGCGCATTTCCTGCGCCATCGCATCGCGCAACGCTTCGCGCATCGTCGTCTCAATGACTTCGACACCAGACAGGTCTGTGTTGATGGAGCCCAGTGCATCACCGGAGGATAGCCCTATAGCGGGGTGGGGCTTCTCAGACGGCATCTCGTCTGCTTGTTTCACGGCTGGACCGGGTTTGGCTTTCGGCTCTTGTCGCGCCTCAGGGTCCGGAAGAACGGCATTCGGCGTTGCAGCGAGGTCATCACCTGCAATGAGCGCGATAGGCGTATTAACGGCAATATTGGCCGAACCTTCAGCGACGAGCAGCTTCGTGATTGTCCCCTCGTCGACGGCTTCAACATCCATCGTTGCCTTGTCAGTTTCGATCTCGGCAATGATATCGCCAGGCGCAACGGCATCGCCCTCTTTGACCAACCATTTGGCGAGCTTCCCCTCCTCCATGGTTGGTGAGAGCGCTGGCATCAGAATTTCACTTGGCATTGGGCAACCGTTTCATTTCTTAGCGAAGAGCAATTACGACGCTTCCGTTTCAAACCAACGTTGATGCATGGCGTGTAAAAAATCGCGTGTGATGGGATAATCAGATTTGTCGCCGAGAACGCTGTCCATCGCACAATGCGGGCAAAGGGCCGTGGCGTCTCCATGGTCGACCCATTCTGTAATCGCCGACGGGGCAAACGTTTCGAGACAATCAAAACAACCGCACAGTGTGCTCGCAAGGATCTCACTGCGGTGATTGATGCTGCGTTTATGAGCGGCTTCAAGCTGGGCTTTGTTGAATATTATCATCCCGCAAGCACATCCGTCAGAAGCTGGTTTGTCTCAGGTTCTGGAGCATTCTGAGCGAACTCTGCGGCCGCATTGATTTCAGAGCGGATGTCACGATCGATCTGTTTCAACTCATCTTCGCTCATGCCGCCAACCAACAACCGCTTCCGAACTTGCGCAATTGGATCATGATCGTCGCGCACTTTTTTGACTTCTTCTTTGGTGCGGTATTTGGCTGGGTCCGACATTGAGTGGCCACGGTAGCGATACGTGATCATCTCAAGAATGTAGGGACCCTTGCCTGCACGTGCGGCTTCGACGGCGGACTGACCGGCTGCCTTGACCGCACGCACATCCATACCGTCAACCTGCTGGCCTGGGATGGCAAAGCTGGCGCCGCGGTTGGAGAGGTTGGTCGTTGCCGATGACCGTTCGATCGATGTGCCCATGGCGTACTTGTTGTTTTCGATAACGAATATAATAGGCAGGTTCCAAAGCTCGGCCATGTTGAAGGTTTCGTAGACCTGACCCTGGTTGGCTGCACCGTCGCCAAAGTAACAAAAGCAGACATTGTCGTTGCCGCGATAAAGGTTTGAGAACGCAAGCCCAGCTCCGACCGGCACAGATGCACCAACGATGCCGTGGCCGCCGTAAAAACCTTTCTCTGCTGAAAACATATGCATTGAGCCACCTTTGCCTTTGGAGTAGCCAGCCGCGCGGCCCGTCAGTTCCGCCATGACACCCTTCGGGTCCATGCCGGCCGCCAACATATGGCCGTGGTCACGATACGTGGTGATGACCTGATCGCCGGCTTTTGCAGAAATTTGCAAACCGACAACAACCGCCTCCTGGCCAATATAGAGATGACAAAAGCCGCCGATGAAGCCCATGCCGTAAAGCTGGCCGGCCTTCTCCTCAAATCGACGGATTCTAAGCATCTCACGAAGCGCGGCCAGATCCTGATCCGGCGACAGATCAGGCGGATCGGACCAAACGTGGGCCACGGCGTCAGCGGTCTGGGAGGTTTTTTCGGTCGGCATTTGGCTCTCCAAACGGCCAATTGGACTAATGGCCTCTGCAAAACGGCAAAAAATTCAGGGACGAAACGAATGATGGAGCTGGGACCAGCCCGATGAACTAAATCGCCTCCAGTTTATATATAGGTGGTTTGTGGCAGACTAGCCCACAAGCTGGCCACTTACAGCAGGTGACCCTTGCCATATGCGCAATGCTGCAGCACGACGCAAAACACGGATGATCAGTTTTTTGTGCTCATGACGGGGCCGGGAACGATTCAGACACTCGCCCGCACTCCAATCGACAGAGCGTAGCGAGGTCGTGAATCGGCAGTGCCACTCAGATTGTCGCTCTCATCATCGCAAAGGGATATTTGCGCTCACGCTATTCCTCGCTGTCACTCGGGCTCCGCCTGGGGCCGGGAACGATTCAGATACTCGCTTGTCGCTCGTATCATCGCACCCGGGTGCCACGCGCTGAGATCGAGCAACGGGCAACAACGGTCTCGCGGCACGGGACATATCTTACCGTATCTACTTGTCAGGTTGCGGGCCTGCTCGCCTGATTGCTCCGGTCAAAGCGAGCAAGGGAAACGTTTATCCCAGAGGCCGAGGGTGCAAAAGCTCGGTTCGCCTGAGCGCCTATCAGCGAAGGCGAAAAACCACCCGTGAGAGAATTAATTATCGAAAACAATCAAATCGTCAGGGTGGGCAAAGCCAAGCTCATTGCGGGCGATGTCTTCAATGATGTCGGGATGAGGTGGGTTGGCATTCAGCAACATTATGTCGCGTTCCAACCGCGACCGGCTAGCTTCGAGACTTTTAATCTCAAAATCGAGCAGCGTTTGCTGCGCGACAAGACGAGATCGAGCCTCGAAGCCATACCGACCGTAGTAGGAATGATAGACGAAATAGGCGGAAAAACTCAGACAGGTAAGCACAACAAGAGCCCGTCCCGGCCGCCAGCGCCGATCATGTTCAGAGGAACGCAACAACAAATCCTCATCTGAGGTCAATTACGCGGGTTACTAGACTGGACCCTAACGTCCTAGAGTTAAGCGCTAGTAAAACGGTGTTCGATTTTTTACATCGTTATGAGTTGCATAAACCTACGTAAGTCGCGCACCCTTCGGCACAATCGTGTCGCCAGCAAACCGCGCCACGGCGCCAAGCTCGCCTTCGATACGGATCAACTGGTTGTATTTAGCCAGGCGGTCAGAACGACTGAGTGAGCCGGTTTTGATTTGGCCGGCATTAGTCGCGACGGCGATATCGGCAATGGTCGCATCTTCAGTTTCACCTGAGCGGTGCGAGATGACCGCGGTGTAGCCTGCGCGCTGGGCCATGGCGACGGCGTCCAATGTTTCGCTGAGCGTGCCAATTTGGTTGACCTTGACAAGGATCGAGTTAGCGATGCCCATCTCGATGCCACGCTCCAGACGTTCGGTGTTGGTCACAAACAAATCGTCGCCGACAAGCTGGCACTTTTTACCGATCAGGTCAGTTAGCTCACGCCAACCTTGCCAATCGTCCTCATGCATGCCGTCTTCGATCGATATGATTGGGTACTTCGCCACAAGGGCTTCGAGGTATTTCGCCATTCCTTCGGAATCTA
>JAJFHI010000196.1 GCA_021775715.1 Hyphomicrobiaceae bacterium
GATGGGTGAAAAGCCGGATGACCAGGCTCCAGAGCAACAAGGTGCGATTTATTCACCAAAACAACAAATTGCAGGGGTGGCGGAACACATAGGATATCATATATCAGTCACACAGAGTGCTCGGCCACTCTAGGGTCATTGGCAGACTGTTCTACTTTTTGTCACTGACCGTTAGATATGCGTCGAGACACGAATTGCGAAAGTTATGGCACCGCGCGGGAGGTGGACCATGGTTTCACGGCATGACACCACGGCAGTAGACATAATTGATGGCCAGACAACCGCTGACAACACGGTTGCACGCCAGGCCGACAAATGGTCCAGGTACGGTGACGACAGGCTGCGTGAAGAATGCGGCGTGTTCGGCGTCTTCGATCACGCTGACGCTTCGGCTCTGACGGCACTGGGGTTGCATGCTCTGCAACACCGCGGTCAGGAAGCAGCCGGCATCGCAACCTGCGACGGCACCCAGTTCCACCTCGAACGGCGCATGGGCCTGGTGGGCGATAACTTCAATAAACAGACTGTCATCGACCGCCTCAAAGGCCGAAGCGCCATTGGGCACAACCGTTATTCGACAACCGGCGACACTATCCTGCGCAACGTCCAGCCGTTATTCGCCGACCTCGACACCGGCGGGTTTGCAGTTGCCCACAACGGCAACTTGACCAACGCGCTGACGCTACGCCGCGAGCTGGTTTCCTCGGGCGCTATCTGTCAATCAACATCTGACACCGAGGTGATCCTGCATCTGCTATCGCGTTCGAAAAAACGCCGGATCGTCGAGCGCTTCGTTGATGCCATACGCCAGATCGAAGGCGCCTATGCGCTTGTCGGTCTTACAGACGACATGCTGATCGGTGCGCGTGATCCCGTCGGCATCCGGCCACTTGTCATTGGACGTCTCGACAACGCTTATGTGCTTGCTTCGGAAACGTGTGCTCTGGATATTGTCGGCGCTGAATTCATCCGCGAAGTAGACAATGGCGAAGTCGTTGCCATCACGAAGGACGGCATCGAAAGCCACCGCCCGTTCCCCAAACGCCCGGCCCAGCCCTGCATCTTCGAATACATCTACTTCGCCCGCCCCGACAGCATCATCAATGGCCGCTCGGTCTACGATGTGCGCAAACAGTTCGGCGTCCAGCTTGCTGCCGAAAGTCCCGCCGACGTTGACGTGGTGGTGCCGATTCCTGACTCAGGTGTTCCCGCGGCCATCGGCTACGCGCAACATTCCGGGATCCCATTCGAGCTCGGCATTATCCGCAACCACTACGTCGGGCGCACGTTCATCGAACCAGAACAGCAGATCCGCGCGCTGGGTGTGAAACTGAAACATTCTGCCAACGCCGGTGTCATTCGCGGCAAACGTATTCTTTTGATCGACGATAGCGTTGTGCGCGGTACCACCTCTAAGAAGATCGTTCAGTTGATGTATGAAGCCGGTGCTAAAGAAGTGCACATGCGCATAGCCTGCCCGCCCATCACGCATTCCGATTATTACGGCATCGACACACCGTCGAAAGAAGACCTGCTCGCCGCCAATCTCGATAATGAGGGCATGCGTGAATTCATGGGAGCCACATCATTGGCGTTCCTGTCAATTAACGGTGTTTACCGCGGCGTTGGCGAGACCGGTCGTGACAGTCTCCGGCCCCAGTTCACTGATCATTGCTTCACCGGTGAATACCCAACCCCACTGACCGACCAGAACGGCACCGAAGCCCCGCGACAACTCTCACTTCTGGCTGAAGTGTTGTAGAACCTTGTTTATCACGTACTGAGCGCGTTAACTTCTCCCGAGGGAAATGCGGGAGGAAATCATGGCAGTTTGGGTGCATCGCTTGGCCGGTTTGACCGTGGCAACGAGTTCTATCATCGCTTCCGCACCGTTCGCCGATGCAGCCTCCATACATACCGGAGGCGTAAGTGGAAGTTATTATGCGAGCTTTTGCCCGCGTCTTACCGAACAGCTCAAGGCGAGTGGCTACGACTACAGCTGCACTGCATCGGACGGAACTGTCGACAATGTCTCCCGCGTCACTGACGCACCGTCTGACATTGGGTATGGCCAACGCGATGTCCTCGCGCTTAACGCGCGTAACTCCGGCGGTAAGAATAACTTTGTGGAAGTGCGCGCCGATGACGCCCGCGAGTGTGTGTTCGCCGTCTCGCGCAATAAAGAGATCTCGGACTTTGGCACCCTTTCCGTCCAATCCGAAAAGTTATTATTCATCCTACCGCCCAAGAAATCCGGCAGCGTTGCCACGTTCGAATTCCTGCAAAAGATCGATCCATCAGGCCTAGGTCGCGCGTCGTCCGTTAGCTATGCCTCCGATACCCAGCAAGCAATCCGTCGTGCACTCGGTTCCGACAACACCGTCGCGCTGTTTGTTCAGTTCCCAGATCCGGCCAACGTCCACTTCAAATTGATCCAGGAACTTGGTGGCCACATCGTGCCCGTGATTGACCAGAACCTTCTCAATCAAGAGGTCGGCGGCCAAAAAGTCTATTTCCCGCAGGAAACCCAGGTTGCCAACTCATCATGGCTGAAAAGCGGGTCCAAGGTTGTAACGGCCTGCACACCGATGGTCGTGTTCACCGGTATCATCCAGGCGCAAAAAACGACACAAGAAGAAATCGAACACAGCAAGATGATCGCCAAGGTCCGTGCAATGCCGGCCGGCAAGCTGTTGCCCAAACAGTCTCTTTTTGCCCGCGTAATTCGCGGCACCCGCGAGCTGTCCTCGGTCAGTGCCAAGAAGTTTATCGATATTTCGGAAAAGGCGCGCGCCAAAGCCCGCCCCCTTATCGACGATGCCATTGACGCAGCAAAGCCTAAAACGGCTCAGTGATCCCCACCCGTGGCCACTCGGCGCATCGACTTGCGTCCCAACAGCGGCAGCGCTAAACGTGAATTCTAGATCGGCTGTCACAATCGACACGCGGCGGCCTGGTCTCGCACAACGTCAAAGCCCGCCGCAAGAAAACCGATAAGGCTCCCCGATATATGGCAACCGGTTCAAAGCACCTCGAAAACAAATTGGCTCTCGTCACTGGAGCATCGCGCGGAATTGGTCGTGCCGTCGCTTTGGAGCTAGCACGCCAAGGCGCCCATGTGATTGCGACCGCACGCACTGTTGGGGCGCTTGAAGAACTCGATGACGAAATTCAGGCACTCGGCGGAAACGCTACCCTGCTTCCACTCGACCTGCGCGACAGCGACAAAATTGATGGTCTGGGACCGTCGCTCTATCAGCGCTGGGGCAAGCTCGACATCTTTGTGGCCAACGCTGGTATCCTTGGACCGTTGTCACCGCTCCCGCATGTCACCGCGACATCGTGGGATGCCGTCATCGAGACCAACCTCACCGCAAACTGGCGCCTGGTCCGCACGCTTGACCCGCTGTTGCGCCGATCGGATGCCGGGCGGGTATTGTTTATGTCGTCGGGGGCAGCCACCGGCAAATATGCATACTGGGGACCGTATGCCGTTTCGAAAGCGGGTATCGAGGCGTTGGCTAAGACTTATGCCAACGAAGTCGCCAACTCACCAATGCGCGTTAACATTATGGTTCCCGGTGCCGTCGCAACCGGCATGCGCGCCAAGGCTTTTCCTGGCGAAGACCCTGACACTTTGCCGGCGCCCGACGACATCGCGCCGTTGTTCGTCGAGCTTGTTTCGCCGGACTGCAATCGCCAAGGCGAAATCGTCATTGCGCGCGACTGGCTTGAAAGCAAGGGTTGGCGTCCCAAGTTGGGGCGGCCGTCATAACCGGAAACACAAGAGTCAGTCAGGTTTCGTTGGAACTGCGACTGCTTCCAACGAAACTTGGAACACGGGCTCAAAATAGAACCTTAGAGCGCATTCGCGCTCATGGCAGATGCCGCAGCATCGGTAGCGCGCTAAAACGAAATCTGCAATCCATCGTAAGCCGGCCGCACGTCCTCAGGTAGATCACGGCAAAGCGTATCGTAGTCCAGGTCCGTCGTCATGTGGGTCAGATATGCTTGCTTCGGCTTTAGGCGCTCGATCCATTCCAGCGCGCGCTTGACGTGGAAGTGGTTTGGATGAGGGACATGGCGCAAGGCATCAACCACCCAGACGTCAAGCCCTTCCATCATCGGAGCCGCACCATCAGGAAATCCCGAAATGTCTGGCGAGTACCCGACGTTGCCCACGCGCAGGCCAAGCGTGCCAATGCCACCATGTTCTTGAGCAACAGTCTGCACTGAGATAACACCGCCCGCCCCTTCGATATCCACGATATCGCCGGCCGTAATGCGATGTCCCCGCAGGATCGGCGCGTAACCCGAACCTGGCTTTTCTTTGTAGCAATAGGAAAATCGCGTCTCGAGACTGTCAGCGGTGACATCATCAAAGTACGTGTCGATGCGCGACTTCATCGCGTAACAGACGGGACGAAGATCATCAATGCCGTGCGTATGGTCAGCGTGATCATGCGTAAAGATCACACCGTCAAGTGCATCAACGCGGACATCCAACAATTGCTCTCTTAGATCCGGCGGCGTGTCGACCAGAACGCGGGTCACTTTGGCGCCATTAAAACGTTCAAACAACACCGCACAACGCCGGCGTCGGTTCTTTGGGTTCTGCGGATCGCACGCACCCCACATGGTACCGACGCGCGGCACGCCTCCCGACGGCCCGCAGCCGAGAATTGTCAGACGATGGTTCATGAGACACTACTGTCCGTCGTTGCATTGTGGCCGTTGGGCCGTTTCGCCTTGGTGTAGAAGCGAAAAAAGTTTTCCGTTGTCGCATGTGCAAGTGCTTCCGCCGACAACCCGCGCGCCTCTGCCACCACAGCTGCCGTGTGCACAACGTGAGCGGGTTCGTTCGTCTTGCCGCGAAATGGTACAGGCGCCAGATACGGACTGTCGGTCTCGACCAAAATGCGCTCCAATGGCACTTCGCGTACGATATCACGCAATGCTTCGGACTTCTTGAATGTCACAACACCTGAAAATGAAATGTAGAGCCCGAGATCCATGGCACGCATCGCCAATTCCCGACCACCCGTGTAGCAATGCAGAACTGCTGGAAACGGTCCGTCCTGTTTGTGTGCGCTCTCAAGAATATCAATTGTGTCTTCGTCAGCATCGCGAGCGTGGATCTCAAGCGGCAAGCCCGTTTCGCGCGCTGCCTTGATGTGCTCGCGAAACCCTTCGGCCTGCGCCTCAGCGCTGCTCTTTTGATAGTGATAGTCGAGGCCCGCCTCGCCGATCGCGACCACTTTTGGATGAGCCGATAACCGCACCAATTCACGAGCCGGAATACCGCGTTCCTCATCTGCGTAGTGGGGATGTGTGCCAACCGAACAGAACACATCATCGAAACGCTCGGCGATTTCAAGCAAGGTTTCCAACTTGGCGACGTGCGTTGATATCGTCACCAAGGTTTCAACACCAGCTGCTTTGGCACGTGCAACCAGTCCGTCGAGATCATCGGCGAACTGGGGAAAATCGAGATGGCAATGATGATCGACCAGCATTATCCGTTGTTCTTTTTGTTATCAGCCACTTCGACAGGCTCGACATAGCGCGGAAATACGCCATCTGGCTGTGACAGTTCAAGACCGGGGGCCAGACGATGTTCCGCTCCGAGATATGCGAACGAACGTGCATTCCCCGTCTGCCCCAAGAGATCCAGCAGCTTGTTTGCTCCCGTCGGCACAACAGGTGCGGCAAGGATCGCGACCTGACGCACAACCTCAGCCGTGACATAGAGGATCGTCTCCATGCGCTTGATGTCTGTTTTCTTCTTGGCCCAAGGTTCTTCGCCGGCGAAGTAGCGATTAGCTTCGGCCACAACCGCCCAGACCGCATCGAGGTATTTGTTGATCGCTTGTTTGTCCATCGCCGCGCGACAGCTCGGCAGCAATGCATCAGTTGCGGCCAACATCGCTGTGTCCGCGGGCGTGAATTCACCGGGCGCGGGAACCTTGCCATCGCAGTTCTTGGCAATCATCGATAGAGAGCGTTGCGCCAGGTTGCCAAGGTCGTTAGCAAGGTCTGCATTTATGCGATTGACAATCGCCTCGTGGCTGTAGTTTCCGTCGCGCCCAAAGGCGACTTCCCGCATAAAAAAGTAGCGCATCTGATCGACACCATACGCATCCGCCAGATTAACCGGATCAAGCACGTTGCCGACCGATTTCGACATTTTCTCACCCTTGTTCAGCACAAAGCCGTGCGCGAACACGCGGCCCGGCAATGGCAAACCCGCCGACATCAAAAACGCTGGCCAATAGACGGCATGAAAACGAAGGATATCCTTGCCGATGACATGCACGTTCGCTGGCCAGAATTTTTTATAAAGCTCGGCGGTGGTATCTGGAAAACCAAGTCCTGTCAGATAATTTGTCAGCGCATCGATCCAGACGTACATGACGTGCTCTGGTGCGTCCGGCACTTTTACACCCCAGTCAAACGTGGTGCGCGAAATCGACAAATCACGCAGACCACCATTGACGAAGCTCGTCACTTCGTTGCGCCGTTCCGGCGGCAGAATGAAATCCGGATTGGCGTCGTAGTGCGCCAGAAGTTTGTTTTCATACGCCGACAGCTTAAAGAAATAGCTTGTCTCTTCTAACCACTCGACCGGCGTACCTTGCGGCGACAGCTTTCTGCCGTCCTCGGTTATCTTTAGCTCGTCTTCGGCATAATATGCTTCGTCGCGCACCGAGTACCAACCCGAATAGCTGTCGAGATAGATGTCGCCGTTCGTTGCCATCCGCCGCCAGATCTCCTGGCTCGCCTTGTGGTGGCGCTCTTGACTGGTGCGGATGAAATCGTCATTCGAACAACCAAGCCGCGCAACCATGGATTCAAACCGCGCCGCATTGCGGTCAGCGAGTTCGGATGGCGTGACGCCCTCCTCGCGCGCGGTCTGAAGCATCTTGATACCGTGCTCATCGGTGCCGGTCAGGAAATAAACATCGTGGCCATCGAGGCGGGCAAAGCGTGCAATCGCATCCGTCCCAATCGCCTCATAGGCATGGCCGATATGAGGTACGCCGTTGGGATAGGAAATCGCCGTCGTGATGTAAAATGGCGTTTTGGCGGCCATCGGGGGTCCTTTAGCTCAACTAAATCACCGCGCAGCCGTTTCCAGGCGCGCCAGTGTTGTTAGTATCAGTGTTTTACGGTCGAGATTAAGAGCCATAGCGTCAGCCTTATCGCGCGCCACTGTTTCCCATAAGGCGGCCCATGAGGCAAGCTGGCCGTCTTTTATAAGGCGTCGCGCCAGCTCCAACTCACCCTTGCCGCCATCATCTGTCGCACGCACCCGGACCAACCGCGCCAAGAGGTCCAGCAGCAGGTTGAAAAAGAGTTCAAACCGCTCGGCTGCCGCAACAGGCGACAAGGTATCCCCGAGAACGTGGCCTTTGCCCCAATCGAGTTTGGGAAGGGAGGCGAACATACTCCAGATCTGATCCTGCATTTCGGCCCCGCCACCGGCTGCCAGCGTCAACAGACGCCCGACACTGCCCCCCGATAACCCGGCAAGCTTGTCGATGTCGGCATCACTGACGGCAAGCGTTCCGTCTTCGACCCCGGCCATGGCCTGTCGTGTTGCCTTGGCCAGGTCGATCTTGCCCATCGGGGCGAGGTCCAACCGCCGACAACGAGAGCGTATCGTGTTGAGCAGCCGTCCGGGTTCCGAACTCAACAACAGGAACACGGTGTCTGCCGGCGGCTCTTCCAACGACTTTAACAACGCATTGGCAGCAGAAATATTCATCTCGTCTGCTGCGTCAACAATCACAATCCGCCACTGCCCTGCACCGCTACGATGGCTGAGAAAACCGCGTAGGCGGCGCACATCATCGACACGGATCTGTGCGGGGAAGCGTTTCGTCTTGATATCCCACTGCCGGCGAATAACGAAGAGCCCCGTATGCGACAACGCCTCAACACCCTTCGCGCCAACACTGTCCGGCATCACGTCCAGACGTCCCGGTTGCACCAGCCGGTCGCGGGCGTCGCTTAGAACATACTTCGCAAAACGATAGGCGAGCGTTGCTTTGCCGATGCCTATAGGCCCTGACATCAACCAGGCATGGTGCATGCGACCGGCGACAAAACCGTTGGCAAATGCAGCTTCTGCTTCGACATGTCCGAAAAGCTGTCGGGTATGACGCGGGTGGGGAAACCCATCCAGGCGGTCAGCTTCAGGATAGACATCCTGCGTATGCAGTGCCGGTGCACGCGCCACTTACAACGCCTCCCGCAGCACTTGCGTCGCGATCTTCGACCAGACCTTTTCGGCAATCACCTCTGCCTCGTCCGACGCATCGACAACAAAGCAGCGATCAGGATTCATTTTGGCAACCTGTAAGAAACCCTCACGCAGCGCGCGGTGATACGTAAGATCGCGCGCTTCATATCGATCAGCCTCGGGTTCACCATCAACGGGGGCCACACCTTCAAGTCGGCGAGCATGCGCGCGCGCCAGACCTTCTTCGGCGATGATATCCATTACAACAGTCAAACCAGGCTGGGTTTCGCCAACGACGATGTCATCCAACTTGTCACAGACATCCGTTGGCAATGTACTGGCCATGCTCTGGTACACACGCGTGGAATCAGCGAAGCGGTCACACAACACCCAGTTGCCCGCAAAAAGCGCTGGGCGAATGGTCTTATTGAGATGATCGGCGCGGGCGGCGTAGAAAATCAGCGCTTCGGCGAGAGCATCGTGAGGCGGTGTCGCGGGGTCTAACAACAATTCCCTGAGTTTTTCGGCAAACGGCGAACCGCCCGGCTCACGCGTCACAACGACGGTGTGCCCCAGGGCCTGCAGCCGCTCCGCCAGCAGCTTCACCTGCGTCGACTTACCGGCACCCTCGCCACCTTCAAAAGTTATGAAATGTCCTTGGTTCATGGCCTCAGTCTACCGCGTCACGCAAGAGGACGCGAGCACCTGGAAACCCACAAATGTGTACCATCAACGGGAATTATAGCCCCGTACTACTCGTTGTTGACAAGGCCGGAAGCTTGCGCCGACACCCAACGAAATGTCAGGTGGATCAAGGAATCGAGCCCCTTGCGCATGACCCCACCCGGCTCCACGTCCGTCGCGGCGTAGAGTTTAACCTCATTGACGGCGCCTGCCGAGCTTGTCACACGCAGCTTGGCGACCTGATCGCCCTGGCGAATTGGCGGCTTCAGTGGACCATCGTAGATGACTTTGGCTTTCAGCTTTTGATTCGCTGGAAAGCGCGGCAGCACGACTTTGAGTTCGCCTTTGCCTGTAAGCGGCACATAGAACTGCTCGCCGCCCCAGACGCGTGCCTGCCCGATGATTTCGCCTATATCAAACAACGCAAACTCGGTGAAGCTGCGAAACCCCCATTCAAGCAGACGGCGGGCTTCTTGCTTGCGATCCTTTTTGCTCTTGAGGCCATTGACGACGACGATGAGACGGCGCCCATCCTGGACAGCGGATCCCACAACTCCATATCCAGCCTGCTTGATGTAACCGGTTTTGAGCCCATCCGCGCCGATGTCGAGAAACACAAGCGGGTTGCGGTTGATGAAACGATGCTTCCTGTACTTTAATTTCTCAATACCAAACATCGAATAGTATTCTGGATAGTTGTAGATAATGTAGCGTGCCAGCATGGCCAGTTCGCGCGCTGTCATCAGGTGTTCGGGATGAAAGAGCCCGGTGGCGTTACGAAATGTCGAGTTCGTCAGGCCGATGCGGCGCGCTTCCGTTTCCATCAATTGCGCGAATGCGGATTCAGATCCCGCCATTCCTTCTGCAATCGCAATGGCAGCATCGTTGCCGGACTGAACCGCGATACCTTTGAGAAGCAGATCGAGAGTGGTGCGCGTGTTGATGGGCACGAACATCGCTGATGTTCCTGATGGTGCACCGCCTTTGCGCCAGGCGTTCTCGCTCATCAGGAATTCGTCTTCAATTTTGAGCTGGCCTTCCTTTAGCGCTTTGAAAACGACAGCCATCGTCATCAATTTGCTCATGCTCGCCGGTGGCGACAACTGATTAGCATTGTGCTGGAACAGAATTGCGCCCGTCGCCGCGTCCATCAAGATGGCCTGCTTGGCTTTCGGCTTAAAGGATGCCCCTTGAGCGGCAGCCAACTGTGCAGCGCACGCAGCAAAAATGATCGCAAGTGCAACCCTAGCGAGGTAGGCGAAATTCGACTTGAAGAACAAAGACAAAGGAAGAACCCAGCAAATAAACTCGAACAGCAAAACAGCGCCCGAAGGCCCTATGACCTTCGTCTCGACTATCACTTTCTTCGCGTTGAGGGTCAACGCCTGGCAGACGTTTGGCACCCTATAATGGGTCAACAACTGGATTTCGTGATTGCACCTGCGGTCACAATACGATCAAGGCCCGCAGATGCGGGCCTCATCCGTTCTTAAATCGAATGAAACGAGGCTCAGGTTGCCTATCGAAGTGGTGGACCGCCGAGCCCGGCGTATCCGTAGCCCCTCCGGCCCGCCATCCGGCGTGACCACGGCTGTGACGCAAGATACCGGACTTCCCGCCTGTTATTACCGTTCAACGGCGCCCGACCGGCATAACGAACGCGCACGTCTGTGATCCCCTGCTGCGCAAAACCAAGCGCCCGTCCGACAGCTCGAGACAAATCTATGATCCGGCCATGTGCATAGGGGCCACGGTCGTTGATACGGACCAAGACCGTACGGTTGTTCCTAAGATTGGTAACGTAAGCATACGATGGAAGCGGCAGCGTCGGGTGTGCCGCCGTCAGCGCATTCATGTCGTAGATTTCACCATTGGACGTCTTGCGGCCATGAAAGTCCGTGCCGTACCAAGACGCTTTGCCTGTCTTGTTATAACGCGGCTGTTCCCGCGGCGTGTAGAGCTTGCCCGCGATCCGATAGGGCCTGCCGACTTTGAATACGCCGCCACCTTTTGGAATAGTCCGGCCCGAACGCACCAACCGTGGGCTCGGAGTCGTGCCTGTCCGCGATGGCGAGCTGTAGCCACCTGACGGACGTGGCGTTTGACTGATTGATACAGCCGTCGACTGGAACCCCACATCATTTCGGGACACTCGACTTGGCGCACTGGAGCAGCCAACGATGCCCATTACCACCAGGACGCCCGCTACCAACCACATCGATTTGTTAATAATCTCTGCAACGACAACCCATACCCCGGTCGCCTTGCCGCAGGGGATACCCCCCGCATGCTCAATTTGCATTACGCCCACACCTATTTGACCCATACCCTGTGGGGACATTGCCCCGCGCCTCTTTTTTCTGAGCCTGGCCCTTTTTGGACACTTCAGCTCGAAGGCGTCGAAAGAATGACAAAATCTCTTTGATATCCGGTAAAGATACCGCACTTGAGCAATCGTTCATGAATCGTTAGGGTCCG
>JAJFHI010000197.1 GCA_021775715.1 Hyphomicrobiaceae bacterium
TGTGGGAGCCGGTGTGGTTGGTCTTCTTGTGGCCTATCTGGCAGCCCGCATCCCCGGTACGGACGTCACTGTCGTCGATGTCGATCCGGCGCGAAAGACTATCGTCGAGCAGTTGGGTTCCCAGTTTGCCACACCCGACAATCTAGAGCGCATAGGTGGCGCGGACGTGGTCTTTCATGCCAGCGCCAGCGCCGCAGGACTTAACTCCGCCATCTCGGTCGCCGGGCAGGAAGCAACCGTTGTCGAAATGAGCTGGTACGGAGATCGGGCCACACCAGTTAACCTCGGCGGTGCCTTCCATTCCCAGCGCCTCCGTCTTATCGCCTCACAGGTCGGACAACTTCCCGCCCACCGCCAGCGTCGCTGGAGTTATCAGAAACGCATGGCCAAAGTACTCGACCTGTTGCACGACCCCGTCCTCGATATACTGGTCGCAGAAGAAATCACATTTGACGACGTGGCCACAGCCCTGCCAGAAGTCTTGTCGAAAGAAAGCAAGGGGCTGGCGCCCGTCATTCGCTATCCTGATGCCTCTTAACACCTCCAAGGCCCCCAATCCGGAGACGCTGCCTTATGTATTCTGTTGAAGTCCGCGACCGCATTATGATCGCCCACAGTCTGCCCGACCCGTTTTTTGGTCCCGCGCAGAACATGCACGGCGCCACGTTTATCGTCGACGTCGCCTTTTTCCGCGACGAATTGACGGAACAAAACGTTGTGGTTGATATTGGTGCGGCGCTCTCAGTTCTCAATGCCACACTAAAGCCTTTGGCATACAAGAACCTGGACGCCCTGGAGACGTTCGACGGCAAACTGACAACGACCGAGTTTCTGGCAAAGCACATCTTCGACCAGATGGCTTCCGCCGCTCTTAATGGTGAGCTTGGTGCCGATGGCAAAGGCCTTAAAAAAATTCGTGTAACGTTGTCTGAAACAGATTTGGCACGCGCGGCTTACGAAGGGGCAATTGGTGCCTGACATTGTTTTTGCAATACCCGGCGATATTCACACGCCAACCGGTGGCTATGCTTATGGCCGTCGCATCATGTCACTGTTTCCCGCGCTTGGCTTCAAACATCAGCGGCTGCAATTGGCCGACAGCTTCCCGACACCGACGCAAGCCGGTCTTGAGGAAACAAGGCGTCTACTGTCGGCGATACCGAGCGATAATGTGCTCGTGATTGATGGCTTGGCTTACGGCGCACTTCCTGAGGAAATTATCAAGTGTATCAGCTGCCGCATTATCGCTTTGGTGCATCATCCGTTGGCGCTGGAAAGCGGGATCAGTGAAGCTGACAGCGCAAAATTTGCCGCGTCAGAGAAAGCGGCCCTCGCCCACGCCGACGCCGTCATTGTCACGGGCCCCGCCATGGCACCTATCCTTGAGGCCGAGTACGCCGTTCCAGCCGAAAAGATTACAATCGCCATGCCTGGCACCAATCCGGCGCTACGGGCAACCGGCACAGGTACACCGCTGCAGCTGTTGGCTGTGGGGGCGATCTCGCCACGCAAGGGCTACGATGTGTTGGTCAAAGCGCTCGGGCCGTTGAGCCATCTTGATTGGCGGCTAACAATCGCTGGCGCCCAGGACCGGGATCCGGAAACCGCCGGTGCGCTTAAACAACAAATTCAAAAGGCCGGAATGGTTGATCGTATCAAGTTGCCCGGAGTCGTGGTCCCCGCAACGCTTGAACGCTTCTACGAAACAGCCGACATCTTCGTCATGCCGACGTTGTTCGAAGGCTACGGTATGGTGCTCGCCGAAGCGATGGCTTGCGGCCTACCGATTGTCAGCACCAAAGGTGGTGCCGCGGCATTCACCGTTCCCGATGGCGCTGCACTGAAAGTCCCCCCTGGTGATGTCGAAGCGCTGACTGAGGCTCTAAAGCAGGCACTCTCAAATAAAAAGCTGCGCAAAAAACTTGCCGATGCTGCGTGGGAGGCCGGTCGCAAGCTACCCACCTGGAATGAGACCGCACGTAAGTTTGCCGAAGTCATTATGGATTACAAAGCATGACCGGATTTAGCACGGATTGGCTTGCCCTCCGTGAGAGTGCCGATCATCGCTCGCGCAACAGCAACGTGGCTGATGCATTGCAGGCGCATTTTGGTCTGCGCGATACGTTACGCATCGTTGATCTGGGCTCTGGCACGGGGTCGAATTTGCGTGGCACCGCTGACCTCTTGCCCACTCACCAGCAATGGACGCTTGTCGACTACGACGCCGCCCTTCTTTCGTCCGCCCGGACAGCACTCGCCGATTGGGCCGACAGCGCCCAGTCCGTCGGCGAGAACATGCAGTTGAAGAAAGGTCACTTGAATCTTGAGGTGACGTTCAAGGTCGCAGATCTGGCGAACGATCTTGATGCTGCGTTAGGGGAAACGCCCGATCTCGTAACGGCGTCGGCTTTTTTTGATCTCGTTTCACCCGCAGCAATCGGCAAAATTGCTCAGGCCGTCACCAAACGGCGCGCAGCATTCTGTACGGTGCTAACATATAACGGCATCCAGCAATGGGTACCGCGCCACCCAAGCGACAGCGCGCTAGTTTCCGCTTACCACCATCATCAACGCTCCGACAAAGGGTTCGGTCCTGCGGCCGGCCCAACAGCGCCTGCCATCCTTGCTGACCGCTTTACGGCAAGCGGCTATCGCGTTTTGGAGGGCGATAGCCCGTGGAACCTCAAAGCTCCAAGCGATGCAGCCTTAATCAATGAATTGTCCCGAGGCTACGTGCGGGCGGTTGGCGAAGCAGGCAAAGTTGATGCGGCGGCGATCGAGAAATGGGGCGCCCGCAGCATCACCGGCTCGGTTGTCGGCCACACCGACACACTCGCGTTTCCCGGCCACAACGTCTTCATGGATGACCCGGAAGACGATGACGACGACGAGGTTATTTAGGCCTTATCACGCTTCTTGAGCAGGCCGGGCATCATACGGGCAAGAACTAGATCTTTACGCACTGTATGATGGTAAATCGCTGCCGCGATGTGCAGCACGATAAGGGCAAGCAACACCGTTGCCGCCCAGCCGTGATATGCAAGAACAACCTCGGCCACCTTCTTATCGACCCCGACAAGGGCTGGCAGGTTGAAAAAGCCCCAGATATTCAGCGCACCGTAGTAAGATGCCCCTAAGTATCCCAGGATCGGTGTTCCGATCAAAAGCGCGTAAATGCCCCAGTGGTTGAGCATGCTCACCGTCTTTTGCCACGGCTCTAGCGTTGCTAGCTCTTCCGGTGCGCCATTAACGAGGCGATACAGAAACCGCAATAGAATCAACACCAGCAAAATAACGCCAAGCATTTTGTGTGTCGTGTACATGTTGTTTGTGAAGCGGTCGAAGATACCGAGATCGCCGCCGCGATAAGCCATGTAGAGCCCGAGCGGCAGTTGCAGCAGAACCAGAACTGCCATCAGCCAATGAAAACTGCGTGCCGTGCCGCTATAAACCTCAACATGATCTTTAGATCCGGTGGTGGCATCAGACATTACAAAAGCCTCCTACTGCGTACTTCTCAGATCACAGTCAAATAGCACGTCTCCGTCACCGAGCACAGCCACTTCGACCTTTGGGCGCAAGGCATCGCCCAACTGCGCAATCGGATCGAGCACGAGACCCGGCTTACCGGAGCCCAAAAGGATCGGTGCAACGAGGACGTGCAGGCGATCGACCACGCCGGCATCGATGAACGCGGAAACTGTTACTGCTCCGCCTTCGATCAACAGACGCCGCATGCCTCGTGCTGCCAGTGCCGCAATAATCGCTTGGGGCGGCACGAACCGGCCATCACGTCCGAGGCGAATTTCTTCAACGCCATCGGGCAACGCGTGACCTGCCACTGCGTCGTCAGCGCGGATCACGAAACGGCGGGGCTTGCCCTGCGTCAAGCACACGAGGTCGGGCGTCAATCGTCCGTTGGGATCAATGATGACACGGGCAGGATCGCCACCAGAAACATGGCGGACGTTGAGTTGCGGATTATCAACGACGGCTGTTCCGACACCAACGACCACAGCATCGACGTGGGCACGCAATGCATGCAGATGCGTCAGCGCGGCGCGCCCGTTGATGTACTTGCTTTCGCCGGAGGGGGTCGCGATGCGGCCATCAAGAGACTGGCCAAGCTGGGCGACTACAATTGGCGTTCTGCTGCCAGCCGCGCCGAGCCGAGCCAGACTGGAGGCTGTTGCATCCGTGAGCATCAGCGCGCCAAGAATATTGGGACGCTGCTCAAGGCGTCAGAGCCGCAGCCGAACCTGGCGCAATCTGTTCATCTGGATCTTGCGCACGGGCAACGTATTCCTGCGATCCGTCCTGATCATAAATATCATCACGGAATTGTACGGCGCCACCGGGTTCACCCCATGCAGTGACGTACGTGAAGTAAACCGGGATTGGCCGGGTCAACTTCAGATCAAGAGGCGCGCCTGTCTCCAGGACTTCCTGGACGCGGCCGGGCCGGTCCCAACCCTGTTCATATTTGTTGATCCAGGCAACCAAATCATGCACGCCCTGAACACGCACGCAGCCGGCGCTGTAGGCACGTAAGCTTGAGTTAAACAACTGCTGCATTGGCGTGTCATGCATATAGACGTTGTGCTCGTTCGACATGTCAATTCGCACAAGTCCGAGCGCGTTTTGCGGCCCCGGATCTTGGCGAAACTTCACCTTATTGAGGTCGGCTTGCTCCCAATCGACCGACGCAGGGTCCAGCTCAGGTCCGGCGTACCCATCGACGACACGAATTTTTTCTTTGAAGAGGTAGTCCGGCTCTTTCTTTAGACGCGGGATCAGGTCTTTGCGCGCGATGCTGTTTGGCACATGCCAATACGGAAAAAAGTTCACGCCGGTAATTGTCGCGCGCAGTGTTGGTGTTTCACGGCTCGGACGTCCGGCGATGACACGATGGCGTTGCACCACATCAAACCGCTCGACAGCCTCAAGCTGGAATGCCGGCACGTTGACCAGGATATAGCGATCTTCGATGCGCAGGTTCGCCAGCTCAGCAATCCGGCGGCGGTTCAATCGTAACTGTGTCAGACGCTTTTCAGCCGTCACATTCAAGGCAGCAAACGTTCCGCGCTGCACACGACCTGTG
>JAJFHI010000198.1 GCA_021775715.1 Hyphomicrobiaceae bacterium
ACTGGACTATTGGCGTCAGGCCTTGGCAAGACAGCAAGGCCCGTTTCCTTGCGCGGATCTTCGACTAGCTCGGCAACAAATGCCGCTTCAAGAATCCGCCCGGTGCGATAGCTGTAGCCGTCGAATGTACCGGCCTGCCACATCCCTTGCTTCACGGCTTCAGGTTTCGGACAGCCTTCGGCTGGAAACAATCCTGTGAACGGGTCCAGACGCTCTTCTTTGTAGCGCACGGAAAAATGCAAATGCGGGAATTGCGCAGCACCCGTGTAACCGACATACCCCAATATCTCACCGCGCTCGACCTCCTTACCTGCCCATACCTTGATGCTGCGGAATTTTAGGTGGCAGTAAGTCGTCTTCCAACGATCGCCATGATCAACGACAACGCCGTTGCCACACTCCCGTCCGCGAAATCCACGATGCTTACTTGGATCGAACAGATTATCCATCATTCCGCGCCAGCGCCCTGCGACCTTACCGGGAGCTGCTGCCAGAACCGCCACGCCGCGCTTAACGTCGCCCGTTGACAGCAGGCGGAAATCGACACCGTTGTGCCCGTGGTAAGTCGTGCGCCCGCACATGTAATCGCGCCCATCAATACTGGCATCAGCATCAAAGTAGTGTTGAATGAAGCAGGTCTTGCCAAGCTTGCAGTCAATTGGCAGGGCTAACTCCGGCCTGGAATCTGCGGCCAGCGAGATCGCCAAACCCGTCACACCGGCCACAAGACTGGCTGCCGCCAACATACCCTTGAGGCCAAATATCTGCTTCACATTTCGCACCAATCTGCTCCCTATTGCACAGCTCTGAGGGCCGCTTTCCAGCCGCAGACGGTAGCATCAGATTTTTTTCTGGCAAATCATTCCTGCCAGCGCCGATCACAATTTAATGAGATGTTCTATTCACTTCAGATATGACCCTACCATCCTGTTTGAGGTTATGGCGGCGCAACATATAGGCCGCTGGCTACTCTATTACGATGTCGTTTTGCTTGCGGTCGATTGCCCTACCATCGCGTATGATCACAGCTTCCGCTCTATATTTACCAGCAACCCAACGTGGTTTATCGCGCAGTGTCTTTCCGACAAAGACACCGAAGCTGGCGCGTGCACGTTTCATGATTTTGGTGTTTTCTATTTTGAAGTCCTTTGGACCTGTGACAGTCATTTTCAGTCCGTCACCCTCGACGAGATT
The DNA here is from genome assembly GCA_021775715.1 of Hyphomicrobiaceae bacterium. GTDB lineage: Bacteria > Pseudomonadota > Alphaproteobacteria > Rhizobiales > Hyphomicrobiaceae > JAJFHI01. The sequence continues at coordinate 1,195 of JAJFHI010000198.1, forward strand.
GATAGCGCGGACTAGAAATACCAATGCTTTGCTACGCGCTTCAGGTTTTAGCAGTGCTGCAAGGCCAGCCTCGGACTGGGGCCGCTTTGGCACATCGCCGGCAAAACCTGTCTCGATGATCTGGCCGGTTCGGTACTGTAGGACCGCGGCGACGTCGGGCGTCCATAACCCCTTGGCCGTGGTTGTTCTCTCAGGCAGACCGCATGTATCATTCCGCTCCTTGGCGGTGAAGGGATCAATCACTTTGCCGTTATGGCGTACTTCGATGTGGACATGGGCGAACTGCGCCTGACCGGAGAATCCAATCGCGCCGAGCTTTGCGCCGCGTGCAACCTTTCGGCCTTTCTGAACAGAAACACTGCCGCGCTTAAGGTGGCAATACTGCGTTTCCCACCCCTCACCGTGATCGATCACAACGCCGTTGCCGCATTCACGCCCGGCGACACTGCCGGAAGCTTTACGTCCGACCAAGCGATCCGGCATGCCATCCCGCAAACCTTTGACTGTCCCATCCGCAGCAGCAAAGACGCCGATATCGCGTACCACATCTCCAGTAGTGACCAGCCGGAAGTCTGTCCCCTTGTGGCCGTCGTAGGTCGCTTGACCACACGCGAAATCGCGGCGCTTATCCGTCGGATCGTTATCGACGTAGTTCTGGACAAAACAGGTCGTGTTGATTTCACACTTGATCGGCAACGACAGCTCCAGCGCGGTGGCAGAATGCAATCCGGAAAAGCAGCCTAGCCCCACAATCGCAGCAGCCAGGAACGCTCGCAAAGGTGCACGAGGGCCTTTGATACGTCTAAGCAGCATGAAACCGGCTTCCCCTCTATACCATCAGCCTCGAACCTCTCAATCATTTCAATTGAGCGTGATGAGGTCGTCAGCGTAACCTTAGACCTATGACAAATCCTGAATTAAAAAAAACAAATTGGCTCATGGGACGCAAGCGGATATGCGCTGTGTTTGTGGCCGCCCTCACCCTCACCGCAACAACCTTAGCGGCGCAGCAAGCCGATCCACCGACCCCAAAAACCCCTGAGGCTGCGCCGGAGCCTAATTCACCACCAGCGCAGAATAGCTTCGAAGGCACGATGACCATCGAGCAGATGGGCGAGATCGTACAGCGCCTTGATGCAAATGCTCAGTCGCCACGTCGCGGCATGTGGCAACTCACAATCAGCGACGTCCCGGCGATCATTGTGACGGACGAAAAGCACAACCGCATGCGCGTGATGTCGCCGGTCCGACCGCTCGAAAAGGTCACCGACGACGAAATGAAACGGACGATGCAGGCCAACTTCGACAGCGCGCTAGACGCCCGCTACGCTGTTGCCAAGGGGCTGTTATGGGGCACGTTCATTCACCCGTTGAAAGAGTTGCACCCACGCCAGTTCATCAGCGGCATCGGCCAAACAATCAATCTTGTTAAAACGTTCGGCAAAACATTCTCATCCGGCGCCATGACATTTGGTGGTGGCGACAGCCGTAGTTTGATCGAAAAAGAACTTCTGGATGAATTGCAAAGAAAAGGCCTACCGATTTAAACCGGCAGGCCTCGTCTAAAAAACAGTGATCGCGTTCGCGCGGTTGCCAAACTTACTCAGCCGCGGTTGCAGGCACCGCGACAGGGCCTGCAGAGATGACATCCTCGTCAACGTGATCGACAAACTTGGCGAAGTTGTTGGTGAACATTTCAACCATCGCAGCCGCTGTCTTGTCGTACTCAGCCGGGTCCGGCCATGTCTCGCGCGGGTTCAACAAGGCAGGCGTCACACCGGGAACCTCAGTTGGCACATCGAATCCAAAGATTGGATCTTTGCGCATCGGCGCCGACTTCAGCGTTCCATCAAGCGCCGCATTCAAAAGTGCGCGCGTTTCCTTCAACGGCATACGGTTTCCGATGCCATACTTGCCACCGCTCCAACCCGTGTTGACCAACCAGCAGTCTACATTGTGCTTGGCTATAAGTTCGCGCAGCAGGTTGCCATAAACCGACGGGTGACGCGGCATGAACGGCGCGCCAAAGCACGTCGAAAACGTTGCCTGCGGCTCGGTGCCAACGCCCTTCTCCGTGCCGGCGACTTTGGCCGTGTAACCGGAGAGGAAGTGATACATCGCCTGACTCGGTGTCATCTTGGCAATTGGAGGTAACACGCCGAAAGCATCTGCCGTCAACATAACGATGTTGTTGGGATGGCCGGCGCGGCCCGTTTCGCTGGCGTTCGTGATGTAGTGGAGCGGGTATGCCGAACGCGTGTTTTCCGTCAGTCGGCCATCGTCGAAATCAGGCTTGCGGTTTTCGTCGAGAATGACGTTTTCCAGAACGGTCGCGAAACCGTTCGAAGCATCATAAATTTCTGGCTCAGCCTCGCGCGTCAAACGGATC
>JAJFHI010000199.1 GCA_021775715.1 Hyphomicrobiaceae bacterium
CGTTGAGTCGGCAAGTTAACAAGGAGGTCGAGTAATCTCGAGCGGACCGATCATGACAGCAGTTAAATCGGCGGAACACCAAGACGCCAGCCAAGTCGAGTTGCCAGATGTGGAGCCTCATCTTAGTCAGGATGGGTCCACTGTTCATTCGAATACCTCATCACTCGAAGGTATGTCAGGCTCGAGCGTCAGTTCGCTTGCCAACTTGGGTGCACTTGGTCAAATTTCCGTTCCGGTTGAGATTGTGTTGGGTACGACCCGCATTTGTATCAAAGAGCTACTTCAAATCGGAAGAGGCGCTGTCATCCAATTGGACCGTAAGGTGGGAGAGCCTATCGACGTGATGGTCAATGACCGATTGGTTGCAAGGGGCGAGCTTGTCGTAATCAACGAAGAGACTTCGCAGTTTGGCGTTAAGATCACGGGCATCGTCGCACCAGAATCAACCGGTTAGCCCTAGGCAGAAGAAGTCTTATGAGTGATCAGCAGAGCGGCTTGCAACACGAAGGCTTGCCGAAATTGACGGGGCCTGAACGCGTAGCTGCTGTGCTGCTTGCCTTGCAGCCTGAGCAGGCCCAAGAGCTTCTCAAATATTTTGACCCAGATGAAGTTAAGACGATCGCGCGAAGCGTCTTTAGTCTTCAGTCATTGGCGCCGCCTGCATTGGGGACGCTCATTGATGAGTTCGCGACCTCATTCAAGGTCGGTGTTGGTGTCGTACCGTCACGATCTTTGGCTGAGGGCATGCTTACCGGCGTTCTAACCGAGGAGCAGATATCCGATGTCTTTGGTGATGACCCAATTGATGATCTTCCCGACGACTCGGTTGACTGGGAAAAATTCGCTGACGTTGATACAACTGAGCTCGTTGAACTGTTGTCTGGAGAGCATCCGCAGGTTGTCGCGTTTGTACTCAAGAGCTTTGGCCCGACATTGGCAGCTAAGATCTTTGCCGAAATGCCAGATAGTGAATCTCAGGACATTATGCGCCGTTTGCTGGTAATCAACGAGGTTCCCGTCGCCGCTGAGCGAGTGGTATGGCAAATCATCAATGACAAATTTGAAGACAACGGAAACAGCTACCTTGATGAGGTCATAGGAATTCTCAACGGTCTGGAAAAACCCCAGGTCGAAATGCTTTTGAGTGAATTGGAAAAAACCAATGAGAGAGAAGTGAAGATCTTACGTGCTTCATTGTTCGCATTCGAAGATCTAACGAGCCTCGACGCGAAAGAGTGTTCATTGATATTCGAGCAAGTGCCTATGGAGCAAACAATACTTGCACTATCTGTATGCGACGAAGCATTCCAGCAGCAGGTTCTAAGTGGTGTTGGTGGTCGTTCCCGACGTATGATTGACGCTGAACTCGGTAACGCCAACGGCGTGGACGCGGACGCTGCCAAAGAGGCTCAGAAGAGTGTATCCGACACGGCTCTAAAAATGTTTGCTTCGGGACAGATAAATCGCCCTGATCCGACTTAAGGATTGAGAGCGAATGTCAGATCAAGAGGACAAAGACAGCAAGACCGAAGAGGCGTCTGAGAAAAAAACGCAGGACGCGCTTGAAAAGGGCAACGCTCCTGTTTCACGCGAAGTTGCGATATTCGGTTCCATGACAGGAATTTTTGTTGTCATGGTGTCTATATTGGGTCCGGCAACTTCGGTACTTGTCGAAAAACTAGCTCTTTTGCATTCGCATGCTGCGGATATTCGTCTGTCGAATAGTGGCGTTATTGTTCAACTCATGATGTCGATCACGACAGCGGTTGGAATTTTTATTATTCCTATCGTTCTGACAATAGGCTCGCTGGGGGTTGCCTTCACCGTTGCCCAAACTCCCCCGCGTGTGGCTCTGGACCGTATACAGCCAAAACTATCGAGAATATCTCTAAAGCAAGGCTGGTCGCGAATTTTTGGCGCCAACGGTTTGGTTGAATTTCTAAAATCTCTTTTCAAACTTGCTGTCGCTGGCTCGATCGGGTTTTCTGTCTTGCTCGCAAGCACGTCCGACATCTTCAACGTCATGTTTGCAGATCCCATGACGATTCCAGGCGTTTCACTTGGGATCGCAACAAAATTCACTACGTCCCTATTGTTGGCTGTGATGTTGATGGTAGCCGCTGACGTTGCGTGGACCCGATTTTCCTGGCGCAAGAACCTCCGGATGTCTCGTCAGGAGGTCAAAGATGAGATGAAGCAAAGCGACGGGGACCCAATTCTCAAGTCTCGATTGAGGTCTCTGGCACGCGATCGCGCTCGCAATCGCATGATTGATGAAGTCCCCAAAGCGACGATGTTGATCGCCAACCCAACGCACTTCACTGTTGCATTGCGCTATGCCCCTTCAGAGGGCGGTGCTCCACTTGTGGTTGCCAAGGGCAAGGATCTGATCGCGCTGCGCATTCGCGAGAAAGCAGAAGAGCATAATATTCCAATCCTTGAGGACAAACCATTGGCCAGGGCACTGTTTGCTGCAACTGAGGTCGGTCAGATGATACCGCCAGAGTTTTATAAAGCCGTGGCCAATATCGTGTTCGAGTTAGCGAAGAAGGATATGACGCAGCTATCGCGCGATATGTCCCCTAAATAGCGTTTCAGGGAGTGTTCGATGGCTGGTGCGCTTCATTCACAACATCCGGCAGGCCCGTACTTAGAGACGCAAGGTTGGAATAAGTTTGGAGGCAGAAGCTGTTCGCACGCCCTAATAAGTTTCTGAGGTGATTCGTGACACCGGTTAGTCTTTTCGATCTAGCGGCCCGGAACAACGACTGGCTGACAATTCGTCAACGCGCAGTTGCCGAAAACGTGGCCAATGCAGATACACCCGGATACACCGCGAAGACGGTGGAGCCGTTTGAATCTGTTTTGGAATCTCAGCGTGTGACCCTCAATCAGACATCCGCGCGTCATATGACGCTTTCCAGCGACTCTCTTGGGCCATATGGGACGGAGGTCAAGGATACTTGGCAAGTCAAACACTCCGGCAACACGGTTAGCGTCGAGCAAGAAATGATCGAAGGGAGCGCAGTCGCGGGCGCCTATTCGCTCAACGTAAATGTCGTGCAGGCATTTCATCGGATGCTTCTTTCGGCGGTCAGGGGCTGATCGTGATCGACAATCTCAAAGCATCCATGGTCACAGCCGCCTCTGCAATTGAGGCTCAGTCTGTTCGTTTGCGCGTCACGTCTGAAAACTTGGCGAACGCACAATCAACCGGAAGTTCGCCTGGCGCTG
>JAJFHI010000200.1 GCA_021775715.1 Hyphomicrobiaceae bacterium
CGTGCCAGCTCGCAGCAGAATCAATGGTCGTCACGTTGACGTCCCCCTCATTGTGACCCGCTGTCTACCCGGAAGCCGACGTACTAACTCTGCGGCCTAACTCACTCCTACATATCCGGTTACTCACTCGGACTCGTGTACCCTATACCTATTTTCAAGGTCTAGGGGCTGCCGCAAGAAATAAGGGTACTGGCCTGTAGTCACGCCCTCAGCCAGTCAATCAATTGTGGATATTGCACTTATGCCACGAGAATGGCAGAGATTTGACGGCCGTAATCTCCGGCCTTGTTGGCCTGGGATCGCCGATAGCTGAAGAATTTCGATTCGTTTGTACGCGTGCACTGAGAAATGCTATCTATGGTTGATATTTCAAGGCCTAGCAATCTTGTTGCAACGTAGCCGGGAAGGTCAAAATGGGGCTTGGCGGCACCGTTAGGAATGCGGAAAAAGTCAGCGTTGGCAGGGTCTTCAGTCACCAGATTGTTCTCAAAGTCGTACCCGACCTCGTAAGCGTCCTGATGGATGCACGGACCAATGGCGGCTTTAATTCGTGATCGGACGGCGCCAAGCGCGACCATCTTGGCAACGGTCTGGTCCAGGACACCGCCAACGGCACCTCGCCAGCCGGCATGTGCCGCCCCAACGATGCCAGCTTCTGGATCGGCAAACAGCACCGGCGTGCAGTCTGCTGTCAGAATCCCGATGGCAAGACCCGGTGTTGCCGTCACTGCGCCATCGGCCTTTGGAAGCGCAGTGCGATCGACAAGGGCATCAACAACGACGACGTCGGGACTGTGGATCTGGTATGGCGTGACGACGTCGTCAGCACTGGCGCCGAGATGGCGCGCGACGCGGCGGCGGTTTTCGTCGACCGCCTGAATATTGTCGTCAGAGCCACGGCCACAATTCAGTGTTGCGTAGATGCCGGATGAAACACCGCCCTCGGTGGTGAAAAAGCCATGTCTAATGTTGGCAAATCGGGAGAGGCTTGGAGCTTCAATCGGGGTCAGCATTGTGCCTCTATCGTGGTTCTGGAGCTTTGGTTTCGGGTTGAGGATATCGTATCAGCTTGTCAGGCGATGCCGATTAATGGTGACAGTGTTTTACTGCGAACAGCACAAACTTTAAACCGTCCACCCATGCCGTTCGGTGCCATCAGACGTGCGACACCGGTTTCAAGGCTCCCGGCAATCTCGGGATTGCCGGCCATCAACCGGAATGCGCGCTCGGCGATGCCAAGCGCACCCAAGAATGCCGCCTGTGTGATTGGACCGTCGACTTCAAGTGGGCGTTTGCCGTCGGCATTGGCCGCTACGCATTGTTTGGAGAAGGCCTGAAAATCAACCTGCGCCGTCAAATCGCTTTCGCCTGGGGCATGGAATAGGGATACTGCCTTGTGGTCTTTCACAGCCTGCACAGAATCGCCGAACCCGGACGTGGTATGACCGTAGTCGATAAAGAGGGCTGCAAGCGGCGCCCGGCTGGCGCGCTCAGCCAGAATGTTCTGTGCCAACACCGCAAAGCCCGTGCAGACCTCGAAGATGTCGTCGGGTTGCACCTGAGCTGCGAGCGGTGTTGGAATATCCACGTCGCTAGTTGATGTTGAGTTGGCGATGGTGAAGTCGCCATCAGCCAACACAACATCTCGATGCACCCAGGCATCGTCAGCACGTGCGAATTGCTCGACCGGCAAGGTATCAAGAAACTCGTTGGCGAGGATGATTGTTGGTGCTTCGGCGATGGCTCCGTTGGTGCCCAACGCGTCATTGAGGTCACGATGCCAGGTAAACGGCACACCTTCGTTTTTCAGTGTTTCCCATTGAATGTCGCACAGCACCGGATTGGTTTCGATCAGGTGGACATGAATGGCAGAACGGAATGCCGGCACAATGTGCAATGCGCGCAACGCGTCCTTCATCATTGTTCCACGGCCGGGACCGATCTCAACCAGATTGACCGTCTCAGGCGAGCCCATGGCCTGCCACGTGATGGCAGACCACAGTCCAAGCAGTTCACCAAACACCTGGCTGATTTCCGGTGCGGTTATGAAGTCGGCACTTTTTCCGATAGCCGCTTGATGACGGTAGTAGCCATGATCCGGGTCATGCAGGCACGCCTCAACAAACGCGCCAACCGACATCGCTTCGCGCGCCAAACGTTCTTTTAATTTGAGCGCCAACGGAGTTTCCAATTGCATGTCGCTCATGAAGCAGCCTGCGCGTCTCCGCTGCGCGCCTTCATGACGAACCAGACGCCGAGCAGCAGCATTGGGAGTGAATAGATGATGCCCGGCGTGAAGCCGTAGGCCGAGAGGACATGCTGTACGTCATATTGGCGGAACAGTTCACAGAACGAACGCGCCAGCGCGTAGCCAATCAAAAAGCTGCCAATGACGGTACCTGGGCTTTTCAGCGCCATGCGGTGATGCGTGAGTATGCGCAGGGCGACAAACAACAGAAGACCTTCAAGGGCTGCTTCGTAGAGCTGGCTTGGGTGGCGGGGCGTTGGCTCGACATTTGGATGGATGTATTTCGCATCCGGAAAGACCATCGCCCAGGGAACGTTTGTTGGCCGGCCGAATAGCTCGCCGTTGATGAAATTTGCCAAGCGGCCGAAGATGAGGCCGAGCGGCACGGCGGCGGCGGCCAGATCCATCACACTGAGCGGGTTGAGGGCGTTGCGTTTGGCAAATAACCAGATGGCTATGCCAGATCCGACCAGCGCGCCATGAAACGCCATGCCGCCCTTCCAGATCTGAAAGATTTCGATCGGGTTCTGTAGGTAGGTACCGGGCTTGTAAAAGAATACGTAGCCAAGCCGACCGCCCAAAATCACGCCGATAGCAACGAAGATCAGGAGGTCATCGACCTTTGACGGCGAGAAAGGCGCTTTGTTGCCGGGCCAAAGTTTGTCTGTGCTGAGCAACTGGCGGACATAATACCAGCCGAGCAGCAAGCCGACCATGTAGGCAAGACCATACCACCGCACCTGCAACGGGCCGAGCGATAGTGCGACAGGATCAATTTCCGGAAATGGAATGGCCAGAAGTCCGGTCATAAGGTCCATTGTGTGTCGCTTTCCTGGTGGCTTAGAGAGAAGTCGCGGTGTTTATAACTTCTTCGGCGGCGTGGCTGGGATATGGCGCCACGTTTTCGGCAAGGCGGCGAAAGAGTCAAGGTTGCAAATATAACGTCCGACACAGCGACGGAATTCCGCGCCTCCCTATCTGACAGCTGAAAACGAACCTATATTGACAAGAACCGATAAAATTACCGCCGCCGACGTGCGGCCACAAGTTGAGGACTATGATTATGACGCAGACCAATAACCCCCTTCTCGACCAGTTCGCCAAGGTTATGACTGATGCGGCCGGTGTCGCAGACGGCGCGCGTAAGGAAGCCGAGACATTTATGCGCGCACAAGGTGAACGCATGCTGGCCGGCATGGACATCGTCAGCCGCGAAGAGTTTGAAGCGGTGAAGGCGATGGCGGAAAAAGCGCGCGCGGAGAACGAGGCGCTGGCAGCGCGTATTGCTGAGCTTGAAGCGAAGCGATAGCGCAATAAACGCGCTTATGTAGCGAAGCGGTAGCGCAACAGTTGTTATGTGCTCACGCTGTTCCTCCCTGCGGTCGGGCGGCGCACGGCGCCGGGTACGGTTCAGATGCTCGCTCGTCGCTCGCATCATTGCACCCGGGTGCCACGCGCCGAGATCGCGTGAGGGGAAACGGCGGTCTCGCGATACGGTACCGCCGCAGCCAAACAACCAACGGCCGCCGCTGCTTAGTAGCGCGTCCTCGCAGGGGTAGGTCGCGTTTCTCTCACGGTGCGCGCGCGGTGAGAGAAACGAGTGTCGCTACAACGGAATCACGGCGGAAAACTGCGTGACTGTTTGTCTGGTGCCGGTTCGCACGTTCCACATGTTTCCCAAAGTTATCGACAGAGATGTCCCCAGGTTGTTCATTTCTGCGGTGTTTGTCTGCACGCCGCCACTTTGCTGGTGGACAAGGGGGACAGGCGGTTGCGACTCGCCCGGCCTCAATGGTTTGGTCGCGTTGCAAAAAGTGGCAGACGAATTTTCTGGTTGCCACTTGACCGTATCTTGATTGCGGATGGTGTGCCTGGTTTCCAGCCCCACGGATCTGCATGACGACACCAACATTGGCATGGCAACATGTTGAGCCCAGGAACCGAAATATGGCTGTAGCCGAACTCAAAAATCAACGGATCTCCAACCCGATCGATCTTATCGAGGAAATGTCGGGCAAGAATGATTGGTCCTGTGATCGTACAAGCGACGATGAACTGACATTGGTCGTCGCGGGAAGTTGGGCCGATTATCAGATCTCACTCAACTGGCGTGATGACCTTGAGGCGCTGCACATCGCCTGCGCGTTTGATTT
>JAJFHI010000003.1 GCA_021775715.1 Hyphomicrobiaceae bacterium
ACCACTGCAGCAGAACTGCACGCTTGTTTGGGACGAAACAACGATGAACGGAGCCGTCGTTGATCCGGGCGGTGATGTTGAGCGCATTCTCGAAGCGATCCGGGAAACAGGACTGATACCGCAGAAAATTCTGCTGACGCACGGGCACATCGACCACGCTGGCGGTGCTGCAGAGCTCAAAGAAGAGCTCGGTGTTGAAATTGAAGGCCCGCACCTGGCCGACAAGTTTCTGCTTGATGCGCTGGCGACACAGGGAAAAGACTACGGCATTGTTGCCCGTAACGTCGCGTCAGACCGTTGGTTGGACGAGGGCGACAAGGTTGATCTGGCAGGCCATGAATTCGAAATCCGGCATTGCCCAGGACATTCGCCTGGCTCCGTTGTGATGATCAACCACGCGCACAAGATTATTTTCATGGGCGACGTTCTGTTTCGCGGTTCTATAGGGCGTACGGACTTCCCCTATGGCGACCACGATGCTCTGATCAATGCCATCAAAACCAAAATTCTGCCGCTCGGCGACGATTACGCATTTATCTGCGGGCATGGGCCCGGGTCGAGGGTTGGAGATGAGCGTAAATCGAATCCGTTTATTCAAGACTAGAGACTGCCCTGGCTAATCAGGAGGAGTGTGAGATGGTCAATAGTGTCGACGTACCTCTGGGTAAGTTGAAGTTTGCCATTATTCCCGTCACAAGCATGCACCAGAACTGCACACTGTGGTGGGACGACATCAGCTTCGAGGGCGCAATTGTCGATCCCGGCGGCGATTTGGATTACGTCAAGTCAGTAGTTCTCAAAGCCCGGATGCGTCCCCGTAAGATCCTTCTGACGCATGGGCACATCGATCACGCGGGCGGCGCGCGCGAGCTGCAGGAAGCCTTTGATATCGATATTGAGGGCCCGCATATCGATGATGCGTTTCTGCTCAAAGGTCTGACGCGGCAGGAGCCGAAGCTTGGCCAACCTGTTCGTGATGTCACCTCTGGCCACTGGCTGCACGATGGTGACACGGTCTATGTCGCCGGGCATCCGTTTGAAGTGCGCCATTGCCCGGGGCACACGCCGGGATCGGTCGTCTACATCAGCCACAAGCATAAGCTTATTATCATGGGCGACGTCATGATGCGCGGGCGGATCGGCAGCACGGATCTCCCCTACGGTGATCGTGATGCTCTGATCGAGTCCATCAAAAGTAAAATTTTGCCGCTTGGGGACGACTACTCGTTTATTTGCGGCCATGGCGGTGGATCGAGTCTTGGCGCAGAGCGCACCGCCAATCCAGACTTGGCGGTTTAACCCGGATCAGTAGCTACGTCGAATGTCGAGACAGCCAAATAGACCGCATTCGCGTCCAAAATCACTGCCGCCAAGGAAGCCGCCATCGTAGATGTGTTGGCGGCTGTCGACTGTCATGACGCGCAGCGTCTCCGAGCAGCTACGTCGGCAGTACGTCCAATGCCCACTTGGCAGACGAACCTGCGGTCCAAGTCGTGTTGGTCGCACCGGTCCTGAGGCCTTGCCATTGCCAAAACGGCTGTAGGCTATGACGTAGCCCTTATCCGACCCGTTTTCGCCACGGTAACGGCCCGCTTCAGCAGTGTTGCTTGAAAGGGGCATAACCAGGACTGCGGCCATCATTGCGCTGAGCAAAAGTCCAAATGGCTTGATCTGCATAAAACGTCCTTTGTTCGTGTTGCCCATGCTTATGTTCGAAAGTCATAAATGCAAAGAGCAGAGACAGAAAAACGCACTATCTAGCGCGTTTTTCCTACAATTGTTAAGCTACCAAATTGTTGGTCAAATGACTATGTAAACTACTAGCTCCGCTTGCGCAGGCTGATGTTCACGCCACGAAAGGCGGAGTCACCCTTAGCTGACATCGACAAACTTTGGCTCCGGCCGTTAACAGAAACGGACAAGCTACCAGAAAGCGCGCCGCGCACAGCAAGGTTCATTTTGCTCGCAGAAGCCGAACCCGACAGGCCGCCGGACGCGTTAAAGTTTGTTTCCGTCCAGTTGCCCGAGACCGAGCCGCCGGAATATTTCAATGTGGCGCGCAGGGTGAATTTGTTAGACGCACTGGCGCAGCGGATGGCCATGCCAAGTCCACTGCCACCAGACTTGCGGGTATAGTAGGCCTTGCATCTCAGTCTTTCGCTCTTGCCATTCGACAGTCGCACGCTGCCTGAACCACTCCAGGACCCGGCAAGAGACCCAAATGGGCTGTCGGCAAAAGCGGGTGCTGTTGGCAATAAAACTGCGACCGCAAAAAATAAAACTTGAAAGTATGAAACGAATTTACGTGAAGCCATTGGCTCGTGTCTCCAAAAGCGTTGTTTACGCGATCTGTCACAAGTCCCCACCACCTACTTTAGCAAGTGTAGGAGTAATGTGCGAGGCTGATGTACGCGGCCGAGGCCGCGTGCGCGCAAATCTGTCCGATACGATATCCTGCCCAGTGCACTGTTCGATCCGACATGCATGACGTCACGCATTTCGAACCACCTAAAAGATGCACTAGAATCATAGTTCTAGAGATGTTGTCCGATCATCACAGTTCCCTAGGGAACGATCTTCAACCGGCACCGCTCTAGTCATGCCCCGCCATAGTTTATGTGGGATTAAGGCCGTCCAGTTTTGTGACGCTCGCTGTAAAAAATATTCTTGGGTGGCAAAATAAGCACGCACGTGGACGGCGCCGACAATTTGCAGGGTTGGCTTTGCAGCAATCATTTCACTGACGACTTGTGGAATTAACAGCCCTGATCAAGCACCGGGCCGTCCGGTCTTTTTGGGCCGTCCGCGCCGGGTTCTTTTCGGCGCGCCGTCTTTGTCATCTGACATGCGCGTGGACTTTAGTTTTCTCGGCGGCGGGCCCGGATTGGCTTTGATGGGCAACGACGCGTGTGGTCCCATTTCATCAAGTGTCGGCTTATGCGGTCCGTCGATCTTCTCGCCATAAGCTCCGGCCTTTGTTGATGGCGACACATCCTTGACCCGGCTTGCCGGTATAGGGCGATCGGTGCCAGGGCCCATGTTATCGAGACTTGGTTTGCGGGCGCGTGTTCGTTTTGGTTTTTCTGATTTCAGGACGTTGCCAGCTGCACCATATTTACGTTCACCAGCAAAGCTGCCAGCGCGATCCTCGACTGCGGCTTGGCGCGCAAGGGGATCATCTGCAACTGCCAGCTCAGTTGCCCGCAGACGTTGGATTTCATCACGCAGGCGCGCCGCTTCTTCAAACTCCAAGTCAGCCGCCGCTGTCTTCATGCGCTCTTCCATGTCTTCGATCACGGCTGCAAGGTTGTGCCCAAATTCGATCGCGCTGTCGGCAAGCCCTTTGTCGACGGTTACGTGATCCTG
>JAJFHI010000021.1 GCA_021775715.1 Hyphomicrobiaceae bacterium
GATGTTAATCGCTGCGTTAGTGGATTGTTTAATACGTGGCAGGAATTGCTCGAACACTGCAGGATCTTGAGTGGGTCGGCCCGTCTCTGGGTCACGGGCGTGCAAATGTAGTATCGAGGCACCGGCTTCGGCCGCTGCAACCGCGTCATCAACAATTTGATCTGGTGTCACGGGCAGATGCGGCGACATACTTGGAGTATGAATTGCCCCAGTGACAGCACAGGTAATGATGACTTTTCGATTTCCTTTAGGCATGGGTTTTCTTTAACTTTTCTGTTGGCGTTGGTGGGCGATAAGGGCGGCAAGGCGTTCTAAAGATATGCGATCGTCACGATTATCACGTTGGTCTTCGATTGACGGTAAGGCGACCGAAGGTGTTCGGTCAGGTCCGATAATTAGTGCGCTCAGCCTATGACTTCGTCACCACCTCTGTTTCCGGGGTTGGCTGAGATGCCGAATTTCTCGACGAGATAACGGATCGAAATGGAGTGGCCCGGTTTTAAGTTGCCGTTCATCAGTTCGGGACGAACAGCAAGACATACCTGATCACGAAGAGTCTTGCTCTTTTCGGCAACGACCGCCGTAGCTCTGACTTTCAAAAACAGAAGTCTTTCAGTAACGGCCAAGCCGGTGCGTCTTGCCGCTTTCTAAACATCCTTCCTGTCTCAGACATCAAGTGTGGTGTTCTACACCTGAGCTGCCATTGGCAAAACTATTACTCGCGTATTGTTTGTGAATGACCAACAATTTGGGATTGTCGTACGATGCAAAAGTGATCGAGCGAATTCCCAACGCACATTTTACTTCGCTGTCCAGCCACCATCCATCGACAATGTGGTGCCGGTTATCTGCGATGCGCCATCTGAAGTAAGATACTTACAAAGTTCTCCAATTTGCTCGACGGTCACGAATTCCTTCGTCGGCTGGGCGGCGAGCAGAACATCGCGCTTGACTTCCTCCTCGCTAATGCCTCGCGCCTTCGCAGTGCCCGGAATTTGGTTCTCCACAAGTGGGGTGAGCACGTAGCCCGGACAAATGGCATTAACAGTCACACCAAACTCGGCTGTCTCAAGTGCGATCGTTTTTGTAAAGCCGACGACGCCGTGTTTGGCCGTGACATAAGCCGATTTATAGGGCGAAGCCACAAGGCCATGCGCGGAAGCAATATTGATCACCCGTCCCCAACGACGCTGCTTCATGCCGGGAAGCGCAACACGTGTCGTGTGAAACGCGCTCGACATGTTAATCGCAATGATCGCATCCCATTTGGCGACCGGAAACTCTTCAACGGGCGCCACATGCTGGATGCCAGCGTTGTTGACTAGAACATCCACCTGTCCAAACAGCTTCTCTGAACTGCGGACTAAATCCTCGATTTCGTCGGGCTTGGTCATGTCTGCGCCGTGAAATGCGATGACACCTGTGCCGACAGTATCGAGCCGCGCACGCGTCGCTTCGATATCGCCACTGTCGCCAAATCCATTGAGCATGACATTCATATTCTGAGCAGCAAAAGCTTCAGCGATCCCGAGGCCGATGCCACTTGTCGAACCCGTAACGATTGCAGTGCGTTGCATAATTCTGACCTTCTGTGATCGGAGACATCAGGTGTGCCGGAAATTTTAATCCGGTTTGCCGTCATCATATAATTTGAGACAGCAAGTTATTAGATTTTGTCGACCGTTGTGATTTCTTTTGGAGAATGAGCAGTGGCGGAGAGGGTGGGACACAATTTCCTTCATGAAATGTTGAAATAAAGCTTCATTGTTCAACCGGCACGTTGCTGTCCTTCTGCGTGAATGCACCAAAATCGGCACAATTGACGAGACTCAGTCATTGTCGGCAATTCACTCCACTGCCGCACTACCTCCAACTTTAATACGTTTGCCGGGAAGCCCGCCCATGCAATCCTTAGTGAGAACAGATAGGCCTGCACGGGAATGGCAGAAGTAAAGTTTTTTGTTGGGAGGCGCAGCAATTTGAACCACTCATCGCCGTAAATATTTGGCTCCGAACATAGTTGCTCGCGAAAACAGATCTAGGTCAACAGTTCAGCCTCTGTCTGATTTCTCACTTCATTTTCGGTAACGTCCGGAGCTAGCTCGACGATCTTTAAGCCGCCATCAACAACATCAAAAACACCCAGATTGGTAACTATGCGGTCTACAACGCCCGCCCCGGTTAAAGGCAAAGTGCATTTTTTGAGAAGTTTGCTTTCGCCCTTCTTATTGGTGTGATCCATGATTACTACCACGCGTCGAACTCCGGCGACGAGATCCATTGCCCCCCCCATTCCTTTGACGAGCTTACCTGGGATCGTCCAGTTGGCCAGGTCACCGTTCTGGTCCACTTCCATTGCCCCGAGTATCGACAGATCTATATGCCCTCCACGTATCATCGCGAAACTGTCGGCTGACGAGAAATAACTCGTGCGATCAAGTTCGGTAATCGTTTGCTTGCCAGCGTTGATAAGATCGGCGTCAACTTCGTCATCAAGTGGGAATGGTCCCATACCCAACATGCCGTTTTCGGACTGCAACGTAACGTCGATGCCGTCGTCAATGAAATTGGCTACGAGCGTTGGTATTCCGATTCCTAGATTGACAAAAAAGCCGTCTTCCAGTTCCTGTGCGGCACGAGCCGCCATCTGATTGCGATCCCACGGCATGCGCGGTCCTCCTACTTTTTAAGCTGCGCGAGTTGTGCGTTGTTCAATGCGTTTTTCGTGGGCGCCTTTTATTATCCGCTGCACGTAGATCCCCGGTGTATCGATGCTAGCAGGATCAAGCTCGCCGACATCGACCAATTCTTCAACCTCGGCCACCGTTATTTTTCCGCACGTTGCAACCATGGGATTAAAATTCTGTGCCGTTTTGCGGTAGATGAGATTGCCTGACGTGTCGCCTTTCCAAGCTTTCACAATGGATAGATCAGTCACGATTCCACGTTCAAGGATGTATGTTTTGCCGTCGAATTCTTTGTGTTCTTTTCCTTCTGCGACTTCGGTACCAACACCAGTTTTGGTATAAAACCCCGGAATGCCAGCCCCTCCGGCGCGCATCCGTTCGGCAAGTGTCCCTTGCGGATTAAATTCAATCTCAAGATCTCCCGCCAAATATTGCTGCATGAAAAGATCATTCTCGCCGACGTAAGACGACATCATTTTCTTAATCTGTTTATCCTGCAACAAGAGCCCCAACCCAAAGTCATCTACGCCCGCGTTGTTAGACGCAACCGTCAGACCTTTGACGCCAGATTTTTTTATGGCGCTAATGAGATTTTCAGGAATACCGCACAGACCAAAACCGCCCGCTGCGATCGTCATCGAATCGAATAAAATGCCGTCGAGCGCCTCGTCAGCGGACTCATAAACCTTCTTCATCCTGCATTGTCCTGTTGCTTTAAAAGCGGGGCCGATTTCACAATCGACCCCGCCTGATAAAATTCTATATCGCGTCTAAACACTCGGGTTTAACGGCTTGTTAGATCAGTCTTTTAGATAGTCATGCAATACCGTTCCATATGGAAGGTCATATTGTCCTTCAAAATAGAACCCTTTGACGACTTCAGTGACCTCGAATAACCCCAATGGATCGGCGGCAGAGTCGTTAAACTCTACACATGATGGGCCTTCGTCAAGTTTCGTACACACAAAATTCTCAAGTTCCATCAGTGTAAGCTGTGCAACATCTGGTCGTGCACCTTCCACAACTGATGGGATCAGCTTGTAATTGATGAAAGGCTTCGCAAGCTGAGCAACCAATGGGTCCATCGGGTCAGTTGGAAGAGATACGCGAGGACTAATAGACACTTTGAAGATTTCGTGCCCACCTCGTTCCACTGAGCGGGTCAAGACATCTTCTTGCTCAGTAAAGTGGACGCGTGCAATCTTTTTTGGATACCCGTAAATCTCGCGACCAGCCGCAATCGGACTATCATTGTTGAGATAGAGATGGGCGTTGTAGTTGCCTGCAATCATGCCATCTTTTCCAGGGTACTCGACAGGGATGGTTAGAAACATTTCCCGATAGGCGCAAAATCCAGTTGTTCGTGGCAAGTGGTTGACCCACGCATAGACATAGAGGTCTGAATTATAGATAAGTGGCTTTGGAACCACCTTCTCTAGGACTTCCTTTGTCGTGCGAAAAACGCATAAAATTGTGTTGGTGTCTCTGTATTTGTAGGGAGGCTTGTCATATGCAGGCGCACTGATGGGAATGCTATATCCTTCGGGCATAGTCATGCGAGATACTCTCCTGGGTTGTTTCTTTTTAGTGTGAATCCATTGCTCAGATCGATGGAGTAAATTCAATGATGACGTCATATGAAAACCGTTTCCGAGCCACAGTTGCGCATTGACTGTCGAGCTAACAACAGTCTGCTTCATTCCGGTGTCTTGAATTGATCTTCACGCAATACGGCAGGGTCATCGTGCTGCATGGCCCAACGCTCACGTCTGTTGGCACCGTGAGTCTTCTTATTTTTCCGGCTGTTTATGGTTACTGCAGAGATTACATTTGCCGCTGCAATCTGACGTTTGTTTTGATTTGCCGCTACATGGGCCATCAGCAGTGCGGCTGTTCCAGAATTCCTGGAACAGCTGCCCTTCGACATACGTATCACTGGGCCTTGCGATCGTCGTCGCATCTGCATCGATGTAAGATGTAAACACAGCAGGCTCTCCGGCGTTAAAGAATTCACTGCACCCTTCACCGCTCGCAACCGCTGCAGATCTAATCTCCTTCGACATCGGTGTTTTCCTTTTTCAAGTGACACGGCGACGAAATCGTTTGTATTTCTTACAGTAAGGGGGGCAATGTGATAAACACCTATTTGACGAAACCATTGATTAGTAAAATTAACCAATGACGCCCAACCTGAATGACATGCTGGTGTTTTTGACCGTGGTCGATGAACGATCATTCAGCGCTGCTGCGGAAAAACTCAACCGCACACGATCGGCCATTAGCCAGGCCGTCTCGCGATTGGAGAGTGATGTCGGAGCGAGGTTACTTTATCGCAGCACACGGTCGCTTGCTCTCACCGAAGCCGGCGCACGGCTTGCCAGCCGTTGCCGTGACATCAAACGCAACTACGATGACGCGCTTGGCGATCTGCAGGATATTTCCGAAGTCTCTTCGGGATTACTAACCGTTACAGCGCCACATGCGCTTTGCGGGTCGATTCTTATTCCAACCGTTGCGCAATTCATGGCGACACATGGAAAGATGAATGTTCGGATCATCGCTGAAGATGCTCGGCTTGATCTTATCGCCGAACAAGTTGATCTGGCTCTGCGATCGGGGGAACCCAGTGGTCAGACGGCACGCGTGTCAAAAATTGGCGGGGTTGGTGAAAGCTTGTATGCAAGCAAATCCTACATCGATGAGCGCGGCGGCATTCCCAACGATCTGGAGCAGTTGCGCGATTGGGACCATATTGCAAACGAATGGCAGGGCACACCGATTAGCTATGAACTCAACTCGGGAACGAAGCTCACGATCGAACCGCGCATTCGATGCAACGCCTTCCCTCACGTCATGACTGCAGTCTCGGCATCTCTTGGTGTCGCTCGCCTACCTGATCCAGCTGCGAAAGTCGGCGTGGAAACCGGTCAGCTTTTATTGATTGCGGAACTTGGAGTATCGCCAATTTATGCCGTACATCATTTTGACACGCGTCCGCCCAAGTGGGTGAAGAGTTTTGTTCAAGCGCTGCGTCAACAAATGAAGAGAACTTGAGCGGCGACCTCGAACAAAGGGGAGGACGCGGCGTGACAGCAGACCACACACTATTACCCCCTTTCCTGTCCCATGCTTGACCTCGCAGCCGTTGCCAAGCACGTCATCGCGGCGACGTGGATCGGGTTGCGCGATGATGATATGCAGAGGCGATCAATCATCTACCATCGACTGCGACGCGTTTTGAGTTGATGTGCGTGTAGAAAGGGTTGAAGGGATAAGACTGTGAGTATTCATCACACCGAATGGCTGCAAAAGCACGCGAACGACATCATCACCATAGTGATTCAACGGTGACGACATTAATATCGTTACCGACGCTAGGCCCGGCACGCCTTGACTTCAGCAGGTTTTCAGTAAACTTTTGTTGGACGTTGAGGAAAGCCCGCTTCGAGATTAACCGTCATCGGGACGTGGACCCGATAGCCTCGACAACAGCACCGTTATTTGTTGCGTGGGCTGTGAACTCTGGCTCAATCTGGACGATGGTAAATAGTCGATATGTCTTATATTTTTAGTGACGTGTTTTCCCTATTAACGAACCCCTTTCTCCTCATACCTATTGGTGTGGCGGCCTACTTCTGTAAGTCGCAAAGAAACGCTGCAATCTATGGTGCTATTGCTGGCATCGTATACCTGCTCATTTGGTTTACGCTTATATCCACCATGCCAGCACTGCAGTCGGTCGTGCTGGCGATTTTGATCGGGATTGTCCTGACATCTGCAATTGTGTGGCTGAAGTTCAAACGACGCGCCAGCAAATCAACGTGATGCAGAAAAGACGATTGCGTTGTGGTTGGCGCAAGCATCGCGCTTTCGATAGCGATTTGGTCTAGTGGGTTGATCGGTGGAAGATCTTTTTGTTCTTAGGGAATTAAGTCCAGCGGAACCCGTCGAGCTAAGCTTAAGGAATTTTCTTTCGACTTCTTCTTCTCCAAAGAATGGGAAACGCCAAGATCACAAGTGCC
This sequence comes from Hyphomicrobiaceae bacterium, assembly GCA_021775715.1. Classification (GTDB taxonomy): domain Bacteria; phylum Pseudomonadota; class Alphaproteobacteria; order Rhizobiales; family Hyphomicrobiaceae; genus JAJFHI01. The sequence goes on from JAJFHI010000021.1 coordinate 6,710, forward strand.
AGAGGTGTGAGAAGTGACGCGACGGCCGCGGCCGCTTGGCGACCGCCGTCGGAGCTAAGTGAAATCGAATGTGGTCCTGCGGTATCGTAGTAGATCGAGAATTTTCTCCCCGCTGGCCACTTGGTTAATTCTGCTTTTGTCGCGTCGTAGGAGTCGTCATAAAAAACCACGAGGTTTTGGTTTTTATAGGCTTGGCGCTCAACCCTATAGTTGTAGCTAACCACGATGCCCCATTGGGGCCTTCCCGGTCGAACTCTTTCGATTTTTGACGAACTCACCTCTGCTTCGACCTGTCGCCAGTCGCCTTCAACGATCCAATAGACAAAGCAAAAAACAAGAAACAAGAAACAAGAAACAAGAAACATAAGTGCTAGCGTACTAACACCAAGCAAAAGCAAACGGAGCAGGTAACGCATCTTCAGTGCGCCATAGAAATATTATTCGCACAACGTTTCCGAGCCATCTGACAAACCTTCCAATCCCGCTACAGTTTTACAAGGTTACTGGCACAGCTTTAAAGGCAAGGACCAGCGTCTGTATGACGTTGCCTGGACACAAAATTCGCAGGCGTTTATGGTTGGCTATCAATTTGATCAGGTCCCTAGCGCACAATCATGATTAATCGTGGCAAAGTCATTAAATGCATTCTTTTTGTGGGCCTGTTGTGTGTTGCAGCTTCCCACGCCATAGCCTGTACGACCTGTGACACCTCAATTGTATTGAATAAACAACAACTGGCCTGCGTGGAGACCTTTCTACCCGTTTATCTTGCAGAGCCGGTCGATCCTGTTATCGTTTCGCTGCTGGAGTGCGGGCAACCTGCCGCTAATTTTACCACCAGTGACGCGCGCTCAGACCCGGTTCTGAACCCAATTGTTGATCCCGATGGTGACAAGCAGGCAGCAGACAAAGTCTACTTCCTGACAAAAAAACAGATACGTTGCCTGCAAGAAAAAATTGATGAGTTAAAGCAACAGAATGGACAGCCAGTCGTTTTTCAATTTAGCCGTTGCCAGAAGTAGAACCACGGCAATTGCGGTCCCACAGTGGTTCCGTGCACATGCCGCAAATATCGATAGAGCGGTACTATTCAAGCATGGCTCGATCATTGTCGCCGTCGTTTCAAATATCGGCCTGATGACCGGCATTGTATTTTCTATCTATCAGTTCCTCGCCTACCAGCAAGCCGACCGCGTAAAGTACACCTTCCAATACGTTGAAAAATATGACGATGAGCGTTTTCTTGATGCACGACGTGCCGTCAGTGAAGTGTTGCGGTCTTACGAAAAAAAAATTGCCAGCTTCAACACGGTTCGTATGAATGCCGATGCGGAAGAAAAACTTCGTGGTCGGTTTGCGATGTTTCTGGTTAACGATTCCAACGACAAAAAAGGTATCGCTCACGAGCTGGACCTCCTGGTTAGTTTCTTCAGCGGCGTGCAGATTTGTATTGAAAAGAAGCTGTGTGATAAACCGGTTGCCAATGCATTCTTGAAGAGCCATGCAGATTCACTCTGGACGAACTTCGGGCCCTACATCAAGGGCAGGAGAGATACCGTCGACAACTATGGCTTGGGCCTCGAGTTGTTCTTAAAGCCCGAATGAGATCTGATAAATCCCTGATTTGGTGAAGTCGTAATGCTTAGATTGGTCATGATTGTCGTCGCTGCACTGTTCGGCGTCAGTGGATCATCGCCAACAAGTGCCGAGGTTCAGGTTGTCCGTCATGCGATCGTGGTTGGTGTTTCGGGATACGACAAAAAAATCATACGGCCACTTAAGGCTCCAGCGAACGATGTCCGGCTGATCTGGGATCTCTTATTGGAGCGTGGGTTTGCGCCAGACGACATC
>JAJFHI010000201.1 GCA_021775715.1 Hyphomicrobiaceae bacterium
AACGGTGACGGGAAGAACGCAGATGCCGCGTGACTTTGATGGTGTTCAGAAAACAGCAGCTTTTCGCCCAGTGTGCCACTATCGGAAAACTGGACCAATGCGTCTTCCAAGTTCTTTTTCTGGAACAGGTTATCCTTTATCCAGACCGGCAACGCCATACGGAATGACGAAAATCCGTGCGGTGCATTGGCGAGGTAGGTTTCCAGCAGGCGTTCAAACTTGACCAACGGCTTTTCAAAGAAGACGACGTGATCGACTTCGTCAAGGCTGATGCCAGCTTCGCTCAGACAATACGAGATCGCCTTTTCGGGAAAACCTGCATCGTGCTTCTTACGCGTAAAGCGTTCTTCCTGCGCGGCAGCAACGATTTGTCCATCCTCAATAAGGGCGGCGGCGCTGTCGTGATAAAAAGCTGAAATGCCGAGTAGTCTCATTTGAAGTCCTGTGTTTCGAAATTGACGGAAACGTAGCCTCACGCGCCGGTTTTAGAAGACGGTGTAGATGAACGGTGCAACCGCTGTGCCCTGGGCAAGTACAAGAATTCCGCCAACCAGCAGCAGAATTGCAATTACAGGCATTAACCACCATTTTTTGCGCGCGCCCATGTAGGCAAACAATTCTTTGACCAATGACAGCATAACTCTCAACCTTCCAAAAAAACGTTCGATCTACTTCACCAAAATGCTCTCTTCAGGCGTCTTGGCATTTTTTCTTAAAATTGATTTTTCATTGAGCTTGGAGGATCGCTTTCGCCACCGCGCTCAACCCAGTAACTTTCAGCGGCCAGGTCCCGTCTTTTCCGCAATGGATCCCGGAATACCTGCATCACAACGCCTGCCGGCACGATGACAACGGCAAACAGAACCAGCATCACGACCGGATTAACGATCCGGTGCAGCAACAATCCGAAGCGGAACCAGACGATATTGAGGGGACGCAGAACTTTTGGAATCAGAAGGCTCGACGCAAGCAAAACGGCAGCAACACCTGCGGCCGTCCACATCACGTCTGGCGTCTGGCGCCAGACCACCGCAACGATGAGAGAAACGGCGGTAAAAACCAGCCCCGTTGACCGCTCCGACGGTAACTCGACATCTCCCTGTCGGTAGCTTTCGTGAAAGTTTGCGTCCCTAGCCATTGCGAAACCTTGCGTGTTGCCTGTCGTCCCAACCGGGTCGCCAGGGTCGGCCGCTGCAAGAACTGCAACGGGCATCGACTTGTTCGGTTTCGGAAGATGCACAAAGCGGGCCGCTTTAACTGAGGCTAAGGCGCACCCGTTAACCTGCCCTGTTAAACACGCATTTTCGAACCTAAAGCCCGGCAATCAACAGGCTTGAAGGTGCAGAACTTCAAAACGGGACACGCGCTCTATGTCTGCTTTTCCCATCATCGGACAGCACATCCGTTAAGTTGGATATGCCCGGCACCACTGGTCTCTTGGATTAACCAATTCGGCGAAGCCGCAATGAGGGCCACCAATCTCTTACTGGGAAGACTTGTCGGGCCCGGGCGTAATACCGTCACCTAAGTCCTCAGCATCTTGCTTGAAGAGTTCTTCCAGTTCAGCCGACTGGGACCGTGCGCGCGCCTGTAGTTTCTCGACATCGGTATAATGCGCATAGTCTTCGACAAGACGACGTTCGTCGTGCTCACGAAACGTATCGATCGTATGATTAACGTCTGCCTCGGAATATCCAAGTTCGCGCAGCACACCGTGGGCCAGATCCAGCGACGATAGGAATGTCTCCCGTAGGATGACCTTGACACCCTGGTCCATCAATCGATGCAAATGATTGCGATTTCGCGCCCGTGCGAAAACCGGCACATGAGGGAAATGTTGGCGCAGAATTTCTGCCGTTCGTACAGACACCTCAATATCGGAGATAGTCAAAACGAATGCCCGGGCCCTTCCGACCTGGGCCGCCTCAAGAATATCAAGTCGGCTTGCATCGCCAAAATAGGCCTTGTTGCCGAAGCGTGCGGCAAGATTGACCCGCTCCGTCGACTGCTCCAGTGCCGTAAATGGAATGCCGCGAGCCCGAAGAATACGGGCAACGATCTGTCCGAAGCGTCCGAGACCAGCGATGATCACATGCCCATGTTCTTCGGGCAATTCGTCATATTTAGGTTCTTCGACTTTTTCCGATCGGGCAAACAAAAACTCATCGACAAGAAGCAGCAGGGGTGTCGCCAGCATCGACAGCGTAACGATGACGTTCAGCAATTCGACGAGTTCACTATTGAGCACACGGCTGGTAGCTGCAGCGGCAAACAGTACGAACGCGAATTCGCCCCCTTGCGCCAACGATAGAGCAAGTCGACGCGATGCCTTCGTGTTGAGACCACGCACGCGCCCAAGAAGGAATAGCGTAACCACCTTGACGATCATGAGGCCGGCAACTGAAATCGCAATGAAGCCGGGGACCTCGGTCAGAAGGTGCAAATCAAGCGACATGCCAACAGTGGTGAAGAACAGCCCCAACAACAGTCCCTTAAAGGGAGCAATGTCGGCCTCGATTTGATGCCTGTATGCGGAATCCGCCAACAGGGCTCCAGCCAGAAATGCACCGAGTGCCGCAGACAGACCAGCCGACTCCATTAGCAGCGCCACGCCGACAACTGTTAGCAGGGCACTCGCTGTCATGGCCTCGCGAACCCCGGTCGAGGCGACAAGCTGATACAGCGTCGAGAGCACGTAACGGCCAAAAACAACGACCAGCACGATTGCGCCGACCGCTTTCACCACCGCCTCCGCCGAAATGCTGACGCCGGTATCACCGACAGCAAACAACGGTACGATCGCAATCAACGGGATCGCTGCCAAGTCCTGGAATAAGAGAACCGAAAAAGCAGCACGCCCATGCACCTTATGCAGCTCGCCTTTTTCTTGCAGCACCTGCAGAACGAACGCCGTTGACGAAAGAGACAAGGCCAAGGCGATGAAGGCCGCCTGCTCCCACGACACGCCGAATTGCAACGCCACCAAAGGCCCCAGACATGCCGCGGCAATCGCCACTTGCCCGGCGCCTAGGCCAAATATCGCCCCGCGCATTGTCCACAGCCGCTTCGGCTTCAACTCAAGACCGATAAGGAACAGCAGAAGAGCAACACCATATTCGGCGATATGGAGGATGCCTTCCACCTGGTAGACGGCATAGACAAAGCCAAGACCATACGGGCCGATCAGCATCCCCGCCGCCAGATAGCCAATGACGGAGCTAATATTGAGCTTCTTTGCAATAGGTGCCGCGATCGCTGCAGCAGCTAAAAATACAGCGACTTGAATAAGAAAACTTCCAGACACCGCGTTAGACCCCGTTCGCCAAACATGTATCGCACAAAGCCAAATCAGGCCAAGCGGACCCTGACCTAGTATGATGACAAACGCGAGAGGGTCACAAGGCGCAGTGCGCCGCAGGTCACGATTTTCCGGAACCGCAAGTGAAAGAATTGATCACCCCACCCCGCACTACGCGTATATCTCGGTAGGATCTCAATGTGGTTAGAATTCCGAGTTGAATTTGCCAAACGCGCCGTGCTGCTCGGTATCCTCTGCAATACGGCCTTCATAACCAAACGACAGCGTCGTCCCGTTATCCTTCAAGAGGGCCAGCCCAGCCTCGATATCTGCGAAGGTGTCATCGAATTCTGAGTTGATGGCAAATCCGCCGGCACCAGCCGGGGCGCCGATGAAACCTGCTGTCACCGCGTGGCTGTTGTTGCCGAAGAATGTCACGCCTGCCTTGATATAGGGTTTTGCGAGTGTGTCAGGCGACAAAACATATTGCGCGCCGAACTCAACAGCTGGCGTCACACTGAAATATGTTTCATCACTTTCCGAAACAGCAAGATTTGCTGCACCGCCGCCAGTTTCACGGAAACCATCCCGATCAACACGCGTCAGATCGAAGTCGACCAAAGGTTTGGCGTACCAATTAGCCTGGGAGAGCAAATAGGCCACGCGTAATTGACCGGCAAGATAGGTCACATCGTGATCGGACGCTGCTGTCGCTGCAAAACCACCAAAGTTGGCCTGGCGCGTCGTCTCATAAGTTCTAAAGCCACCAGATACGGCACCAGCCAACACGAACGGACCTGTCTGGTACTTCAAGACACCGCCCACATCAACGCCGTTGCCTTCACTTTCGGCACCTGTGTCCGTGTTGAGCGTCGACGAGCCGTAGCCAAGTCCGAACCCGCCGGTCCAGCCATCGGCAATCGTGAATTGTGCCCCTGCTGAAATCTCACCGGACTCTTCGTTAAAGCCGATGTTGTTGGCTGTGCGATCTCGATCGAGAAAGTCGCCGTCGATGCGGACCCAACCACATTGGCCTTCGCGGACAAACGAATGCCCAGCGCCTGGAACCCGGCAACTGAAGAGTTTTTGGGTGAAATCATCGGCAGCGAACAACGTTGTCGTTTCGGTGTTGAGGAACACTTCCGGTGACAGTTGGTCCAGCGCGGATTTGTACTGCTCAAAGCTCGTGATGCCAAGCAACAGCGAGTCCAAGACCGGGGCCAATGCACCCCCACCAGCAATCAACGCACCGCCAAGGTTGTTGGCAATATTTGTCTGGTTCGGGTTGAGGTTGGCAGCCATCGGTGTGAAATCGACTGTGACACCGATGACGACATCCGTTGCGTTCGGGAATAGTAGTTGCGCATCGATCAAGGGGCTCGCCGTATTCGTTGTGAGGCCAAGCCCATTGTTTGTCGTACCACCAGCCGCCGACAAAATGGTGACTTGCTGCGCTCCAGACGTGAAGCTCGTGAAATTGGCCGCGACGTTGCCGGCAAGGTTAGCCGTACCAGTGACGGTCAACAGGTCGCCTGTGCCGCCAGCAAGATCAACATCAGCGGCAAGAACACCTGTTGCAGTCTGTACAAAGTTGCCCATGATTGCGCCGTTGCCGATGGCGCCTACTCCACCGGCAGCAAGTGTCGCCCGGTTGGTGACAAGAGGGCTGTTCAAGCTGCCTTGTAGATCGAGCGTACCTTCTTGAATAGTTGCGGTGTTGGTCAAGTTATGAGTGCCTGTCAGCGTCCAGGTACTTGCACCTGTTTTTGACAAGAACTCAAAGTTAGAGTGCTGTGATCCGTCCAGCGTATTTGTGCCTGCGCCGTTAAAACGGAGCAGATCGTTGTCTGCGCCGCCGTCAAAAGTGGCACCTGACACCGTTCCTGCTGCATCCAATGAGACGATGTCGTCGCCATCACCCAACATTGCGCTGCCGACAAACGTGCCGGAGTTGGCAAACATATCCTTGCCGGCACCAGTCGTCAGGTTGCCGGTGAATTGACCACCAAGCATGTTATCAAAAATATTGCCGCCTTCGCCCAGGTGAACATTTCCGATGACCGAGCCGAAGTTGACGACGGTCTCGTTGCCCGTTGTTCCTTCAATCGCGTTTTCGCCAAGTGTCGTGACGGTGCCGCGGTTGGTAACCAGGTTGGTTAAGCCACCATCGATATCGATGCCGTCGCCTGAATTGATGCCACCCGAAATCGTGCTGCCGGCCGCAATCGTGATTGTCGCACTGCCAGCGCCCAAAGCATTGTTCACATCGATGCCGTCGGAACCATCGCCTGTCGTGATAACATCACCGTCAACCGAGATCCTAATGGTGCCGCCTTGCGCATACCCGGTTATTCCGTCGACAAAGGCACCGGCTGTCGCGACATTGCCAGTCGAGCTAATTGCGACATCACCGGTGTAGGACACGCCAACCACAGCATCAGCGCCATAGCCCGCGGTCGAAACATTACCTGTTGAGGTAATGGCAACGTTGCCTATTGCTCGACCAAACAGGCCAATTGAAATATCACCGGTTGTCGAAACGTTACCCACTGAAGTCAGAGTTGCATCGCCACTTCCCATGTTATCGGCAATTAACCCTTCGGATTCATAACCCGAAGTCGTGATATTCCCTGTCGAAGTTACAGTTACGTTGCCAATGCCATACTGCAGGCCAACAATACCGTTTGCATAGTCGCCCTGGGTTGCGATGTCGCCGCTCGACATGATGTTTACCGCACCGTCACCGACGCTCAGGCCAAAGATACCGATGGAGTCATCACGGGTCGTTGTGATGGTGCCGACTGAAGACACCGACAAACTACCGACACCATACTTGCGGGCGTCAATGCCGTCGGAATATGTCCCCTTAGTCGAGATATCGCCTGTCGACGTTACACTTAAGTTGCCGTCTCCATGTGCGAGACCATAGATAGCGTGAGCATCGTTACCGTTCGTCGAGATGTTACCCATTGAGGTCACAGCAACGGATCCGTTGCCTTGCGCCTCCGCCAAAATCCCGTCGGCACCGCCTCCCCCGGTCATAATGTTGCCGGTGGACACGACGTCGATATCTCCCATCGAGCCAACATCGTTGGTCGCCTCAATGCCTTCCGCGTCGATACCGTCCGTCGTAATGTTGCCGACCGACGTCACATCTACCGTGCCATCGGTCATGCTCCTGGCAAAAATACCCTCAGCATTATTGCCGGTTGTAGTGATTGCGAATGCGCCGGTGTCGCTGTTAATCGTGACGCTGCCGGTACTGTTGAATTCGATACCGTCAACGCCAGCAACGCCCGGGGCAACATTTGCCGTTAGCGAATTGACGTTGAGTGTGGTGACAGCCGGCGTATTGAAATCTGGCCCACCGCCCTGACTTGTTAGGCCGTCCGACTGGTCGCCTTGGCAGGTGGCAACCACACCGGCGGTGACACAAGCGTCTGGGTCGGCGACCGCAAGTCGAGGTTGGGCGGTCACAAGTGCGGTAACAGCTACAGTCCCAAGAAGGGCGGCGCGCAAAGAAGTTCCTGTTCCGAATGAGGAACGTTGAGGCTTTGATGCAATCGTCTCTCGCGTTCTCGCAGAAGAGCTTTTCCGCGCAAGAGCCTCCGCACGACGGCGTTCTTTGCGATTCACAGACATACCTTTCCCCAAGGAACTACGTCTGGAAACTTGAAATGCAGCCGATAGAACTGCCCGTTAGCACATCTAATTTGGCGGTCCGCGGGTCAGCAATACGCTCGACGTGGCAAGCAATTAAATTGTGGTAGGCTGATTTTGATTGCTAGTCGATGTGCTGCGCTCCGATTTGCACAGATAACCCATTCGACTTCCACGAGTTTTTATCAGAAAATCTACCATAGGTTGCTAACTGTCGCCTAGGTAACTAGGCACATGCGACGCTCATCGCTTCTCAACCCATGTTTCAGAACTTCGACGTGAATTTTCCGAAAGCGCCGAGTGTACCCCGCTCCCCATTTTTAAACTCTGCGGCTAGGGGGACGTTCCTGCGGATCAGCAGTGATACAACGTCTTCGACATAGGCGGCAACCGAATCCGCCCTCCACAAGTTGTCGGCACCAGTACGGTTGTGGAACGTAAGGGGCACGCGTAGACGATACAAAGAGTTCCATGATTTGTGTATTTGCTTGACCGAGTGTTTCTGTGACCGACACACCTGCAGACGTCGCCCATGAGACCGTCCCCGCCCCGGAGGTACAACCCACTCCCGGTCCGGGTCCGTTGACGCCTGCAAGCATTTCATGTTCGCGCGGTCTTTGTGATTGGCTCACCAGCCATCGTCTCAGCCTGGCGCTGTCGTCTTACCAAACCGGTCGCCTCTATCTGATCGGTGTCCGACCTGACAAACGCATCAATTTCCACGAAGTGGGTGTTGGACGCGCCATGGGGTTGTGGGCGGATCAACAACGGGTTCTGTTGGCAACTGAAAACCAACTCATCCGGTTTGAAAATGTCCTGGCGCCCAATCAACGTATGGGTGAAGCCGATAGGCACTACGTCCCACGCGTTTCACACACCACAGGCGATCTCGACATCCATGACATCGTTGTGCGCGAAGATGGTGTCATCATTTTCGCCAACACGATGTTTTCGTGTCTGTCGATGCTGTCGAATGTCCACTCGTTCAAGCCGTACTGGGCGCCGCCCTTCATATCGAAACTTGCAGCGGAAGACCGATGCCACTTAAACGGCATCGCCATGAAGGATGGCCAGCCAGCCTATATCACCGCAACAAGCCGGGCCGATATCGTCAACGGTTGGCGAGCGCGGCGCGAACAGGGCGGCTGTGTTGTCGACGTGCAATCAAGCGAAGTCATCACAGAAAAGCTGTCGATGCCGCATTCTCCGCGTTGGCACAACGGCAAGCTGTGGGTTCTGAATTCCGGCACGGGCTATCTCGGCACCGTTAATTTTAGCACTGGCGAGTTCGAACCCTTTGTGTTTCTGCCGGGCTTTGTGCGCGGGTTGGCCTTCCACAACAACCATGCCGTTGTTGGGCTATCACTGCCGCGAAATGGAACGTTCTCTGGGCTGCAGCTCGACGAAGAGCTGAACAAACGAGACGCCGATGCGTGGTGCGGCGTCCAGATTGTCAACCTATCTAGCGGCGATGTCGTGGAATGGATCCGCTTTGAAACAGCTGTCACAGAAATGCTAGATGTTTGCACTATTGCTGGCGTGCAATTGCCAAGCGCGACAGCACCAAGTTCCCTCGAGATCAACAAACTCTACACCGTCGATCCAGGCCCACGAGAGGACGGAAGTCAGTCCGCCGGAGCCTGACCGGCCATAAAGAACTAGAATTTTGTGAAACTGAAAGAGGGGCCGACGCCCATGCCACGGATTTTTCTGACGTTGACGTATGCAGTTGCAGCAGCCGTCCTCGGCGTCGCTCTGGTTCAACCGGCAGAAGCGGCTGACGGTAAGAAAAAAACAACAAAAACTGCGCAGCAGCAAAAGCCAAAGGCTGGTGCCAAAGCAGCACCGCAAGCGCCGTCACAGCCGGGTTGGGCCGTTCAGTGCAACAATCCCGGCGGCGAGGAGCTGACCTGCAAAGCACTCCAAACGATGACACTACGAAAATCCGGGAAACGCCTTGTGACGGTGTCCGTTCGACGCAACAAAGATGCAAAGTCAGTGGCGATGTTGGTCCATCTTCCACACGGTTTGTTTTTGCCAGCCGGCATCGTTGTGAAAGCTGGAAAAGGCAAACCGCTGAACCTCGTCGTGCAGACCTGTGATGCGCGCGGGTGTTATGCTGGCGGTGCGATCAAAGCTGCTGATCTCGACGCATGGTTTGATGGCAAGATCCTGGCGATCGCGTTTCAGAACCTCGCCAAGAAAACGATTAATGTCCAGATGCCACTGAAAGGCTTTGACGACGCCTTCGCGAAGTTAAAATAAGAACGAGCAGTTAGACACTAGAAGGCGGAGCGCATTTCGAAAAAAATGCGCTCCGCCTGTCACTAGTTCGTACGTCGATATTTTTTTTGAATCTGATACTTTTTCAAATTCTTCTTGATCGAGTTTGCCTTAGGAGTCTTGTTTGACTTCACCTTCGGCACGTACTGCTGCTGCAGAATAATCTTCTTGCAGTTCGGTTGACCTCGACCGTAGGTCCCCTTCGGACATGGTTTAATCGGACGAATACAACGCTTGCCCGTCCATTTCCAACCTTTTGCCTTACACGCCTTGGCTGGATTAAATGGCTTGACGCAGTTGCCGCCTTTCCACTTCCAACCTTTGGCCTTGCAGGCTGCAACGGGATCGAACGGCTTAATGCATCGCTTGCCGGTCCACTTCCAACCCTTCGCCTTACACGCCTTGGCTGGATCAAATGGCTTGATGCATCGCTTGCCCGTCCATTTCCAACCTTTGGCCTTACAGGCCGCAGCCGGGTCGAACGGCTTAATGCATCGCTTGCCGGTCCACTTCCAACCCTTTGCCTTGCACGCTGCAGCTGGATCAAATGGCCTTACGCAATAGCCGCTTCTCCACGTCCAACCTTTGGCCCTGCACTCTTTGGCCGGATTACGTGGTGGAGAACAGTACTTCCCGTCCCACTTCCAACCCTTGGCCTTGCATTGCTTTGCCGGATCGCGTGGCGGATAACACTTTTTACCGATCCATACCCAACCTTTGGCCTTACACTCTTTGACCGGATTTACCGGGCGCGCACACTTCCGACGGCGTGCGTCATAAGCCAGACCCTTTTGCTTACAAATGCACCTCATATCACCCTTGCGGCACTTGCCACAGTTGGTCTTCTCGTTCCAACGCTGCCCGTTTGCGCACACACACTTACCGCTCGATGTACGCACCTGTCCCGGCAACAGCTTGCACGATGGTGGCGGGTCAACCGGACGACGACACTTGCCGCGAATGTAGTTGGTCCCGATCGGGCAGCAGACACCAGGTGCCGCCTGATACGTTCCCGACTGCGGGCAGAAGTTCGTTTGTGGTTCGCAGAATGTCTTCTTGTTCCACTTCACGCCATTCGGACACTTGCATTTGCCTTTGATGAACACTTCACCAAGCCGTGGCGTGCACCAAGGACGGCGCGGTTCGCAATACGTCCGGCTATTCCACCTGCGACCGTTAGCGCAGACGCACTTGTTAAGTGACGTGCGGATCTGGCCTGGCAGAAGCTTGCACAGCGGGACAGGTGGTGGATCATAGACATCGACAGGATCATCAATCGGTGGATCGTAGTCATCGCTGACACATATCTTCCTGGACTTGCTCCACGTTTGACCACGGCCACACGGGCAAATGCCGCTGCGCGGAATCGGATACCCGTCCGGGCATTGTGCGCCTGTTTGTGGTGGTGCCGGATCGACGACCGGATCCGGTTCTGGACGTGGCTCTTCTGGCTCTGGCTCTGGTTCCGGATCTGGCTCCTTCGGATCATCCGGTTTTGCGCAGGCGTCATCCTTGCCACGCGTCATGCCAGCCTGGCATGCGCACGCGCCGCTTTTCGTGCGGATCTCACCTGTCTGTGGCTTACATTGTTTCGGTCGCGTGCATTCCGGGCGAGGAATCGTCGCCGTCGCCGATGCAGTGTCGTCGGTCTTGTCACCGTTGTGGCGCTTGAGGACCGGGAACGTCATATGCGCTGTGTTCGTCAGCGAACAATAAGCGCCATCCGGAACAACAACTGACAGGTCAAGCTTGACGCTTTCGCCCATTTCAATTGTGCGCTTGGGCAAACGGTATCCGTCGTGCCCAATGGCAGGCGTTCTGCTCCAGCCATCAATGCCGGAATAAGACACCGAAATTGGCGCGATGCTCAGAATATCGAGCAGGCGGATTTCACCCTTGTAGGGG
>JAJFHI010000202.1 GCA_021775715.1 Hyphomicrobiaceae bacterium
ATCTCGAAGGTCAGCATCATTCTTCTTACTGGACAGGAGAGTGACGTTGGTGATTTCCGGGCGACCGACACGGTCAAATCGGACGCCTGGGATATTCGAACTGTCCTGCTTGTAGGATTCAGCGGCAATAGCCAGCAGTCCGAAATCGCCACCGAAAAGCTTTGGCCGGTCAATTTCCATTACAATGCTTAAAGCGTTCAAAGAAGCCATCGTATTGGATTTTGTTGGTTCCGGAAGTTTTGCTTCATGCAATATCCGCGTTGACCAGTCGTTGTCGAAGAAAAATGGATCAGAACGGCGACCGAAAAACAGACTAAAATCAACGGATGACGCAGCGGCGTCGCGCGTGGTTGTCGCCATAAGTTTGTTGCTGCTCGTGCACATGACGGAATGATCGGGTCCATGGTCATCATTGAAGCGGCAATCGATACGTACTTCATCTGACATGGAAAAAACCGGCCGGGCGCCGTTTGTATTCACGTCGACCTTTCGAATGATTACGCCATAACTGACTTTCGAAGAGAAATGCCCGCTTGAAGACACAAATGGATACACATTCAGGACCAAGCTGATGCCCTTGCCGTTCGGAGACGGGAAAGCATAGAGATCAGAAATGTCAGCGACACCATTTTTAGTGGTGACCGGCCCGTCAATATGATCACTGGAAAAAGCCGGGGCAGAACCAAGCCAAGCCACCATCAGAATTGTTATGATACGCATGACCCTGCCTTCGCCTTGATACAAACCGTCCACTATCGCCTACTGGCGACTTGGGTACTTAGTTCTGTGAGCCGTGTCCCACTTCCCAAAGAAGAATCTTAACGGCTCATATTTGTATATTACAAAGGTGTTTCATCGCAGCATTCGCGTCGCCTACGACCCTTGTCCGCGTCACGCCTCTGCATGACTACAATGTCTTGAGGTATGCGACGAGTGCCATGCGATCATCGTGTGTAAGCTTGGCATTAAAGTAATTATGGCCTGCATTGGTGTTGCCATCAACATGGCCAAGCCTGTCGCCATTTTGCCAACGCGATACGAATAAGAACGAGTTGTCTTTGCTCTTCTCTGTGACGTAGCCCACTTTCGCGGGATCATATTCATAGCTTCCCATATAGAAAGACGTAGGTCGTTTGTTGGGAGGCAAAAGAAGATCATACAGCGTGGGGACCGAACCGTTGTGTAGGTAAGGAGCGGTTGCCCAGATGCCATTTAGTGGACGGCTTGTATAATTGAGAATGTTCACTTTGTCGGACATTGTGGCCAACGCCCGCGCTACTTTCTCACAATTTTTTAGTTTTTGCGTTTTGTGAGGCGGTCGCTCGTAGACATTCAACGACTTCATCCCATCGAAGACAGTCGTGCCCTGAATATCAACCGATACTCCTTCAGGAATCCTCGCCAAGTTGAGAAAATGGTTCCCAATAATCGTCGCAAGACTGTTTTGCTGTGCACCTAATACGCCGGCAACGGTCAGTGTCAGCAATTTGTTTGAATCTGTTTCCCTGCCAAGCTGTAGCTTATCCTTACGACCGATCGATTCAAAATCAACAATTACAGGTTTTTCGCTACTCCACATGCCCGTCTTGGATCTATCGAGATAGGAGTTGCACGCCATCCAAGGATCTGTTGATGGTGGCGTGATTTTTTTCTCGTGAACAGATGCAGGAAGCTCCGCAAGACGTTCTTTGGCAATTGGAGTGACTCCAATAAACTCATTGTCTTGGAGGTGAATATCTCGCTCAGTGTCTTGTCGATCGACAACGTCATGGCAGACAAGACAGTATTCTTGGTAGAGGACACGACCTTCCCCAACGAGCTTGGCATCCTTTGTTTTTTCTTCCTCAGTGAACGGCCCGAAAATTGATGTTGGCCATTTAGGCGACCGGAGGTTCCGAAGTTGCTCCTCTAGAACGTAAATGTTCTCGACGCTGATACTCGAGGCAAAGCCGTCCGTGCCTAATTCGTTCTTTAACACCACGTCACCAAAAACACCGATGACCTCGCCAGTGTTTCGCGCAAGCGCGCCAGCATCAATTCCCCAAAACTTGAATTTGGGAGCAATTCCGTTGTACTGCACCTTGTTATACTGCGGCGCACTCCAAATAAACGGTATGCTCACAGGGGCGTCGGGCGGGTTGAACTTCTGCTCCTTATCGTCGACAAGCAATGCAACCTTATTGAAAATACGACCGAACGCGTCGATCCGGCCAAAGCCATCCTTGGTATGAAGCTGGTTAGCATTGGCTTCCTGTTTTTGCCAATCGAGCAGATCCGCAAATACTTTACGCAACATTTTTTTGTTTTCGGCATCCGCTGCGTCTGCTGCCAAAACTTTGGCTTCGAATCTTTTCCATTTGTCAGTGTCGTCAAAAGTTTGCTGAAGCGAACGATTGAGCACCTCAACAAAAGATTGAAAATCGATCATGGCCTGCCCGCCGTCGACCCTGATATCCGCGCCCTTGTATGTGATCTTTGAAGTGTGACAGGCAGCACAATTGAGGCCGACCCAATGTTCACTGTTGCTCTGGTTTTTTTTCCACCGGATCCGCGTTCTAATGAGATGCTCATCTGATCGATCGTCAATTGAAAATCCGACAGCGAGTTGAGCGTAGCTGTCTCGATCTGGAAGTTTCACGCGTCTCGGAATAAACCTGAGTTGAGAAATGTGTTGGGGCGCCATAAACAAATCTTTAGAATCTGGCGCTTCCAGAGCTTCGAGCCAATCCAAAGGCATCAGACGGGAACCTTGCGTTGCCCCATACCAATAAGATCTATTTTCCTCGCTCCAACCTTGATCCAACTCAGCAATAAGCTTTGGATCGTCCGGAGAAACCGGTGCCACAAACGCAAGATGCGTGACGAAGAAACGAAGAAGGCCGACCGCTGCCACCACTACAAACAAAAGCACCAAAAGAAACTTTGTGACTTTTTTCATTGAGTGTTTTCCGCGCTAAAAGGAGGTGCTTTTTTCCGACGTTGCCTAGTCTGCAGTTTTCTTGCAGCCCGGATTTTTCAGTCGCATTCCAGGCTACGAGCATTTTTATGGGTAATTGAAATATTGTAGCTTGACCACCAAGCGCTAGCAACTGCGAAACCTATCCTAACGCAACGCTTTTCCAAATCACGGCGCCGTTATCGATTTTTTTGGAATGTTCGATTAATCGCGAAAACGCACAACTGGCCGACTAACTTACAGCAACAGCAATCTCGTAAAATTTTCTTCGGTGGGCACCTTAGGAGCCGTCAATTTATTCGGGCGCTGCGATATGACAGTTGGGCCAGGGTTCAAGTTGGTCCAGTCAGTTGCCGGCAGGTTTAGCCCGCACGGGCATTAAGGGTTGGTATGCCCAAGAGCCAGTCCCAACGGCACCAACATCGGCTAACAATTCGCGGGTCCTACGTCAGCGTCAATCGCCAAACGGCACCAGATCACCACTACAAGGTTTTAAGGTACTCTACGATTGCCTTAGCACCTTCCATGTCGTCCTCCCAATTTAGTTTATAAGTCCTGGTGCCCTCAGTGATATCTTCGTCGTGCCCTTTATTGCTAAATGTTGAGAAGCTTTGTGTGTCGAATGTATAGCCTGCGGTTCTTGTCCCATCATTATCTGCAGAGGTGGCCGGTTCCCATACAAACCCTAACAACTTCGTATCATAATCCAACCGGCTCTTTACGAATTGGTTCGGGCGTTCCCTTGGGACCAAAAGGTGATAGATCGTCGGCACCGATCCGTTATGCAGGTAAGGCGCGTCAGCCCAAACGCCGTTAAGCGGGCGCGCATTGTAGCCGTGCTGTTGATCAACAGGGGACATGACGAGGGATTCTTTTCCGTCGAGCGGCACACCGTCAAATTCGGCACAGGGCTTTACTTGCTGGCCAGCCAAATCAAGTGTTGTATTTGCTGAGCATACGCTGGTGAAAAAGCCAATCGCGGCGGAGCGAATCGTGTTGCTCACGACATAACTCCGGTCCGAATTAGTACCCAAATTATTATAAACCACGTCGTTGTGAGGCTGATGGCATTGGGCACAATTTTTCTCGAAGAGCGGTTGGCCTTTTTTTGCTAACGCGACGTCGACATCGAATGGGTACACCGTAGCCGGCAGCCCATCAAGCAATTCAACCGCGAATGCGGAGACGCGTATATCGTTGTTTTCCAAACCGATTGAAAGCTGCGCTGCAAGGTTTCTATACATCGGAATTGGGATATTGCCGTTCCACTGCCCCCCGCCGCCTATCAGGGTTTTGTGGTCCTCATCCCAGCGACCTTTTCTTTTGCCCTGCTCCCATACAGACATAAAATCGGTTATTCCCGGTTTTGATGGCAAGATAAGCGATGCGATAATTCTGGTCCAAAAGCTTTTTTGTGCGTCGTTGTAAGCACCTATTGTGCCCATACCGGTCGCATCAACCATTCCCGGGAAACCTTGCAAAGAGCGAGCTTTGATACTTTGGTAATTTGTATCCAGCAACACCTCGTAACCTGTGTATTCAGTCTCTGTTCGTTCGACGTATTTCTCAATAATGGCCCGCGACGTTTTTCTAAATAACTCTAGCTGTTTCTGTTCGTATTCTGCACCCAGGTTCAAATTTGCGGTTTGATAGTTTTGGTAAAAAAATACGTTGCTCGTTTTTTCAGTGTCGTCCAACGCCTTGAGAAAAGCTTCGTTAGCGAGATCAGTTTTTTTCTCGGCATCTTTCTCGCCGCCGAATATTTTTTGTAGAGTCTGGTAGGACTTCACTCGGTACAGAGCGACGTTAAACTCGCTATTGATCCCGCCGTCCAAATAGGTAAAACCGCCGTCCTTCTTGCGGACTCTTCCCGTGTGACAGGCCGCACAAGTAAAAGTCGCATAGTCGACTGTATCAACCATTTCCCGGTCCGAACTCGAACGGGAAAGCGCGCTGATTCCGATGCCACGTGCGATCGGATACCCCGGCTGCCGTTCATCCTTAAACAGTCCGACAATATCTAAAAAATTTTCTTCGCTGCCCCAAATTTCTGGTGCAATCTTTGGTAAGAGCTTCAATACAACGTATGGTACGCCGTCGGTGTTGCTAAACGCGAAGTTTGAAAACCAGTCAAAGGCCACCCGGTGTTCTGCAATATAAGCAGCCTTGGCATTGCGGCGTTGCAATTGCGTTTCTGTCCAATTGGTGGGTACCAGCGGAGCAACGGCAGGAGCCACGGCCTGTTTTTTGGCCGACTCTGTTCGATTGTCTTCACACCCAAGAAGAAAAGTGCAAGTCGCCAAAATCAATGCTGTTGTGTAATTCATGCTGAACTCAATATTGCGGGAAATTTATGGTGCAGGGACCGGTTTCTATTTGTGAACGCGGCACGACGGTGCCAATTTTCCCCAGCTTCTGCAAGAAAATACATCGTGAGCTGGGTAGTATCCATCACGTTCGCGGACCGCGTTCGAGGTTGCGAGCGTGCGGCATCACCTTCTAGCACGCGATCCGAAATCGTAATGGTGGCCTCACCACGCGGCGCTGTTTTCTCATACAGTATATTTTTAAAATGACGGGGCGAAATTCATGGCTTACCTTGCGAAACCCATGATCGGTCGCCAAGGAAGTTTCTGATCAGAAGCCTTGCCTTTAGGAATTTGGAACGTATTGAACCGGGTTGAAGCACTCGCTATTTTGCATGCAATTTGAGGTCTTGGTAAAAATGAATTGGTTGAAACGAGGTAGAAGGACCGTAACACTCGTTGCACTATTTGTATCGGTAGGCCTTGGCGCCATTTGGTATTTGCCGCCTGCAACCGGCAAAGACGAGGTCGATGGCGCGGACGCAAAAGAAGCCGCGGCCATCAAAGAAGTCGTAGAAATTGCACTTGCTGAAATGCGAAAAAACTACAGTGGCAACAGCGGCATTGTAAGGCGAGATGCACACGCTAAGGCACACGGTTGCGTCAAAGCCACTTTCAAAGTCGATACTCAAATTCCCTCGGAATTTGCCGTCGGTTCGTTTGCAAAATCCGGACACACGTTCAAGGCCTGGGTTCGTTATTCAAACGGAGCGTTCCGGCCGAGATCCGATGATCAATATGACGGAAGAGGCATGGCGGTAAAGTTGTTGTATTCTGAGCCTGACAAGCCCTCTGGTGAGACAGCGGTGGCCTTAACGCATGATATTTTGATGATAGGTCATCCGATCTTTTTCTCGTCTGACCCGGCAGACTATCTTGAGTTTGCGAGAGCGGGAGGAATGACAGGAGACGGGATCGGTGAATTTTTTTTCCCCGGATATAACCCTTTTAATTGGCGAATTAGGCAAGCTTGGATCGGCTACCAGCTTTCAAGCAAAGAGATTGAGTCACCCCTTCGCATGACCTACTTTTCGATCGTGCCATTTACGTTCGGTGATAGTCTCCACATAAAATATTCCAGCCGTCGTCGGCAATGCCCTGGTGCGAGTGCAAGCAAAGATATCAATATCGACAAGAGTGATCCCGATTATCTCCGCAAAGCAATGGAGAGTGAACTCAAAGATCGGTCGGTTTGTTTTGACCTCTTGGCGCAAAAGCGAACAGGCTCACTGCCTATCAATGACGCCACGGTTGAATGGCCCGAGGCCGATGCCCCGTTTCAACTCCTTGGGTTGATAAAGATTCCAAGCCAAGATTTTTCCAAACCGGCGCGCACAAATTTTTGCGAGAACACATCATTCAATCCATTCAACACACCTGCCGGAATCACGCCAGCTGGTGGGATCAATCGCATGAGACAAGCGGTCTATAAGGCGATATCGAAACATCGGCGGGAAAGAAACAGTGTCGATGCACCTGACGCACATGCCATGTGGGACTCCGGGGAATAAGAACTGGCCAATCGGCAGCAATCTGGAAGTTTCATAGAATTTCGTTGCATCGAGATGCCAGACACAACTTTTGGAGCAGGTGGATCGAATTCACTACCGTGAATGGTGCGCCAAGATCGCTGTTGCGCGCGCGTGTCGTCGTTGGAACGACAATTCGACCGGGGCGGTGTTAGATCAATCCCGATTACACTTCTGCATTCTTCGATGACATCACGTCCCGAGGCCTAAAAGCGGCCACCGTCGCAATTAACGGAACACACGAAGTACGATGCTTTGCGACGGCCGAAATAACGTCGCAGGCGCGCTGTACGGCCCCTGTGATCGGGTTAGTGGGGGCATGGAAAATGGCGACCCCAGTGCGCAGGGCCGCCATCTTGTAAGTGCCTTTACTGTGAGGATTCAGTCCTTGTCGGATGCTGGCGCCGCATCAACGCTAACAGCGTCAATAACCACCGAATCTTCAAGTGTAATTAGGGCGAGGTTTGCTTCATAGAATTTGCCCGACGCAATGAGATTGGCTGCATCATTAACTTTCGTTTTTGCAAACTTAATTGGAAGCGACGCAGTTGAGGCCGATAAATCAATGTTGGCCAGCGCCTCCTTCAGATCGCGCGCCTCTCGCTTCAGACTGGTGACTTCACCGGAAGTTGCCTGTCGTGCGGTGTCGCCGGACAGGCGCCTCTTACCGGCCGCTAGGAAATCCTTCGACCAGTTGTAATACAGGCTCTCAGCAATGCCCTCACGTCGACACAGCTCGGCGATGGAGTACTCACCCCGAAGGCCCTCCAGGACGATCCGGATCTTGTCTTCAGAAGAAAACTT
>JAJFHI010000203.1 GCA_021775715.1 Hyphomicrobiaceae bacterium
CTCGATTATCAAGGTGGGAAAGTCGTCCCGTACTTCTATCGCTTTCTAAAGGCGAAAAAGGGCAGCGAACTTGCTGACGAAGAACGCCGGAATTTTGAACTCGGCCTTGAGGCCTACACCAAGGAAATGAACAGCGACGGCCCGTTCTTTTTGGGCGACCAGCCCGGTGCAATCGACCTCGCCCTTGCTCCATTTATTTTGCGAACCGTCATCGTCCTCGGACACTACATGGATTACGCGTTGCCAACATCCGGGCCGGTCTGGACACGCTTTCACAAATGGTGGGACGCCATGCGCGCCTTCGAGCCGCTTGTCGCAACATCAACCGGAGCCAAAGATTTCTCACCACGTGTCATCGAGTTCTACGCGGACTACGCCGCAGGCGGAGGACAAACGGACGTCACGGTCGTGAGCTGAGGACCTCGGGGGGGTGCGCGCAACACCGCGCACCCATCCCTATACTTCTCGAACCGTCGCAGCGGCTGCCAACGCGATTACATTCGACAGTCTCTTTTCCGGCGGAACCGGTTCACGTTCTTTGTTCAACTTGTCGCGATGCTGCGGCCAACGGGTCAAGAGCAACTTTGTCTTGGCGTCGAGGATGGCATCTCGTTCGTCATCCGACAACGAATTGGTTCCCATCAATCGGGCAACTTCAACGTCAATTGAACTCCGGCGGTCGCCCAACGCCTTGTTGTGTTTGAATAGGGCTTCAGGCGCATAAACCGGTATGACCTTGCTCATACGCTCAAACACCGTCTCGGACACGACCGCATGCAGTGGAAGTTTCCGAGGCCGGTACGTGTAAAGCATGCTCGACCACATACGCAGTTGCCCCATTGGATCAGGATAAATCACCGAGACATCGTTGGCCTTCTGCTCTTCAGTCGGGACGACGTTCAGTCCATTGATGCCGTCCAAGTAAAGGCCCCAGGCCTCATTTCCCGGCGCCATGTTTGCTTCTGCCGCATAACCGCTGCTGGTGTGGCGCAACAGAAAGTCCATCGTGATGTCTGAGAGCCTGTCGGTTGCCCAACCACCGCCGATGTTGGCGTGATCGCCCGAGAACCAAACCTCAACAATGCGTTCCGGCGTAATGGGATCAGGGTCCATCAGTGTCGGCTCGAAACTGTCGCGGCGTTCATCAAGCGCAAGCATGTGGTAGGCACGTTCGACGGTTTCGGGGACGGTGAGGTCCTTGAACAGGTCGAGTTTCTGAAAATCGATGCCAGCAATAGTCTTGCCAATACCAAACGCACCGACCGTATCCCAGCAACCAAGCACAGCAACCGGAACTTTCTTTCGTTTTCCGACGGTCCACAAAGTGCGGTGACGTCCAAACAGGTGTAGCGACCAAACTGATCTTGGTGCCCCACGCGCATCTATCGTTCGTGCCAAAAGACGGGCAATAGCTGCACCGCGACTGAAGCCTGCAATGAAGATTTTGTCTCCGGGTCTGTAGACTCTGACGACGTCGAGGTAAGCGCGCTCCACGACTGCGGCGGCGCCAAGACCGCCGGCCAGTCCGAATGTCTGAGTTATCGGGTCGTTGTCGAACTTATTGCCAACGCCAGCGTAATAGAACGCGATCTGCTTCTTTTCGTACTTCTTGCAAAGGCTCGCATCAAACTCCTCACCCGGCAGAAAGCTCTTATGGCCATCGGCTTTGAGCATCGTGAACAACTTAAATACGTTTGTTTGAGCAAGGAGCCCGAGCTCTTTTTGATCCGGCGTATTGCTAGTGCCATCGAGCAACACCACGATGTTCTTCGGCGCCGTGCCTTCCCATCTCACCGCACTTCGAAACAATGTGTAGAGCAACGGCAATCCGACAAGTAGGAACTCCCACTTGAAAATCTGACCGCTGAAACCCGTGCCAAAAAGCCAGGCCCACATCGGGCTGTATATCTTTGGACTGAGAACAGCGCCTGCGCTGCCGTCTGGGAGCTTTTCGACAACTGCAGCCTGATAGCCCGGTCCCCAGCCCATTACGCATGCGACGCCAATGATCGTGAGAATTGCAGCAAGCCCGTAGTTAAATACAGCTGACGGAATCGCACCGGGGGCACTGTTTGAATACCTTCGCAGACGGTTAGCTAGGATCAATAAGATCACTTGCCCGACGAGGAAAAGGAAAACAGTCCCGGAAGGCGGCATGGCGTCCTTCTCAGCGATGTTGCCGAACACGTCGGAGGCATTCAAGATCAAAAGCCCAACAAAGAAAGTCAGATACCAGGGCCAGAAACTTCGCCGATAAACCAGGCCAGCGATCCCAGGGATCAGTGAATAAAGGCCGATCATTAGGGCCGTCCATAAAAAGTTGGTTGTGATTTTTACGGAATTTTTGGCGAACTCGTCGAGCGAACCCTTGGCGAGCGGCGCACCAAGTTTTGTGAAATATTCACGCCACGTAAAGGCGCCTATCTTCGGCTTAATGACGTCGCCCCAAAGCTGCGGGTCGTTCACAGCCTCACCAAGATATTTGAGAGTGACCGGGCTCGGCGCCTGTTCGGAAATGCCGATGTTTTTGGCGACCGCATCGAGGCCTGACGGCAAGCTGTTTACGGCAAAAAGAACGAAAGCGAACAGCGTCAACAAGATTGGGACGAGGCGTGAGCCAATCTTCAGGCCAAGCCGCGCGTGTCGTTCTTTGCGCGGTGCTTCTGGTTGTTCAGCTTCAGTTGATTGCACGGCCATTGCGACCCCCGGTTACGCAAACACTGCCGACCTTCGGGTGAAAGCCGGCTAAACTCAACATATTGTGAGCCACGAAAATACTGACGCAGCGAAGCACAACACCTGAGTGTCAGCAGCCGGTTTCGCGCCGTTGGGGAAATTCTTGTTAAAGGCCTGTGGCGGATAAGTCGCGCCGCAATCAGTGTTCATTCGATAGTCGGAGAATTTCTTAAGCATAAACAACGCGCCCGGCGGCGGTGTGTGAAGGAATACACGTTACATGTCCAACGTTGCGCGGTGTCGGAAGCACGCAGAAATAACCTTCAAAGACATCTGATACGTAATGATCGATCATCGCAATCGGCTCGAAAGCCAATTCAAATCATAGCGTTGCCTAAGGTCAATTTTTCATCAACTCTGGTAGCCACGTGATTGTTTCTGGCCAGATAAGAAACACGGCAATGGTCAGAACGTCGGCAACAAGGAACGGCATCACGCCGCGAAAAACCGTCGAGACCGGAATATCGGGTCGCACGGAAGAGACGACAAAGCAGTTCAATCCGATCGGCGGGGTGACAAGGCAGACCTCGGCCATCTTC
>JAJFHI010000204.1 GCA_021775715.1 Hyphomicrobiaceae bacterium
ACAATTTGAGGCATATTCGCGCCAACCCAATCTTTCAGCATCGGTCTTAGCAGCTCAGCCGCCATGTCATGCACACCTGCGCCCTGCGAATCAGTATCTTTTGCTGATGAACTCGTCGTCGGTTGCTGTGGTGCAGAGGTGGCCGCAGCCGCCGTCGGAGCTTCGGCCGTTGCAGTGTTCGTCGGGTCCGGTGTTGGTGCGGTTGTGATTTGCACATCTGTGATTGATCCAACTTCGGCCTCCGGTGCATGAGTGCCTGACATCCGTGCCATGTTGGTATCGGCAAAGGACGCCATCGTTCTCTTGACGGGCATTGCAGGTTCGGCTGGCGCATTGTCAGGCTCACGGGCGTTCTCAGGTGCTGTCGCGGGACTGGTCACGGTTGCAGATGCGACCTGCGTTGTCGTCTGCAGTGCCGTTGGCGTTGGCGTCGCCTCGCGCGGCTGAAGTTTGCTGAGTCGATCACCGGTTGTCGCTGCTGTCGGGTTATCATTGCTGGGCCGCGGTTCGACCGAGCTTTGCGCCGGAGAATATTGTGGCGCTGTCGGTCGCGCCGGCGAAGAGCGCGCGAGACCGTCTTTTAGATTTTTGAAGGCCGATGACAAAGGCTGCTGACTATCGTCGCTCTCTGGTGCCAGCCTTGGCCCCGGAACCGACTTTTCCGGTTCTCCTTTGCGCGCGACCCGCTCAGGTTGCAATGGCGATTTCGTTGCATTTGCCTTTAGCAGGATAACCGGAAGATCCTTATCTTCCACATCGTCGGCAGCACCTCGCTGCTGATAGGCAAGGGACAATCCGGTCGCCTGGATATCGGCATCCTGACCAGACGTTCGCTCTGGAGCAGATGGATTTGGCGCCGGCTCCCGTACCGCCTCAACGGATTGCCCACGTCGTGGCGCGGAGCCCTGACCGCTTCCGTCTGGCAATCCGTCTAACTGTATTCCTTGGACTTCGGCAAGGCGCATACGCCGCTGCGCCTGCACGCGAATGTCCGAGAGAATAGATTCTATATCGCGGTTCGTCCCATTGGTGATCTTCGACATAACGCAACCTCAACGCAAAACTGAGCTGGCGCCATACCACACTGAAGTCTTTACTGAGACTTCCGCTCCCTACAGCGTATTTGATCGGTTCCTCTGCATATTTCAGGCAAATAGCAACCGAAATGACCATCCTTCTGGCAGAACTTCCAAGCCGCACGAAAACGCCTCTGCCGAGGACCGGAGTGCAAACGAATTGCGCCACCGCGCTTTGAGCCTCGCTTCACTCTGAGTGAGTGTCTGGCAGGACTCCTGGGCAACGTTGTGGCGAAGACACAGGTATTTATGGGAATTGGCCCCGCAGGCAGGGGCACGAACGGACACTTTGTGCGCAAAGGACTTTCGGCCAATTGCTCACCGCTGCCGTCGCCAGGTGGTGGGTTAGTTATTTGTAGTGGCGGCCGTGCGTCTGCCACAGGTCATGAAATTCCTGGCGGCCGTCTTCATGCGTAATGTTCACGCCCCACCACTTCCGGCGAACCTCAAAATAGTGGACTTCCGGGTCATAAACCTCACCAACGGAATCCAACGTCAGTGAATCAAGCCGGCCTATATTGGCGAGCACAGTGTAGGCAGACACGACAATATCACGACGGGTCGTCGCTTGCGTCACCTGCGAGTTAAGCAACGCTTGTTCCGCGTCCAGTACGTCCAAAAGTGTGCGCTGACCGACCTTCTCTTCTTCGCGAACCCCATTGAGCGCGATGCGGTTGGCTTCAACCTGCGTTGTGTTCGACCGCAATTGCGCGCGGTTGGCCTCCAGCGTTGTGAACGCGGTGACCGCGCCTTCGCGCTGTTCGGTACGGATCTGCTCAATTTCCTGCAACCGGCTGATATGCGTCTGTTTGGCCTGGCGTATCCGGGAATGAACAGAACCACCCGACGCGTAAATTGGAACACTCAGGTTCGCCATCACAGAGGCTGTCTCAATTTCCTGGGTCGTGGTCGACGTATCAAACTGGTCGGAATAACTGGCCTGCAGGTCAACTGATGGCAACAACTCGCCACGGATACGAGACACCGTCGCACGGGCGGCCTGCTCGCGATAAAGAGCCGAAATAACCAGCGGGTTTTCGTTCTGAGAAATCTGAGCCGCTGCAGTGCTCGATTTCGGCAGGCGCCTCATGGGCGGTGAGGCTTCGGCCAGTGGGCCTGGAGCATGACCGATCACACGGCGGTATGTCTCGCGACTATTCTTGAGGTTGGCTTTTGCAAGGTCGAGGGCAGCCACAGCGCCGGCACGGCTGGCCCGGGCCTGCGCAACATCGGTGCGCGTTACCTCACCAACGGAAAACCGATCCTGCGTCGCCCTTAGGGTCCGCGTTAGAACGCGTAGGTTGTTCTCCTGCAAGCGAACAATCGACTTGTCGCGCACAACATCCGTAAAGGCTGTAACAGCCTCCAACAGAACCTGTCGTTCAACATCGCGGAGGTTTTCACGCGCCGCACGAACACTGGCTTCAGCTTCGTTCACCTGGTTCGTGGTTTGAAAGCCGTTAAACAGGTTTTGCTGCAAAGTGATTGAATATCCACGCGGACTGACGGTACCCCCACCGCTGCCGGGAAAGTTGCTCGATGAACGCACGTTTGTATCCTGGCGCTCAATATTCGCTGCACCGTTAACACTCGGGCGATACCCAGAGTGCGCCTGGGACACGTCTTCATCCGTCGCCCGTAGACGAGCACGCTCGGCATCAATGCGCGGATTGTATCCATAGGCCGAAGCCAATGCCTGGCTCAGCGTTTCAGCGCGAGCCACGGTGGAAACATAGATTTGAGAAGTGGAAACAAGCGCAAACGCTACGCCGAGTCCCGTCAGGACCCGCGCCGCGCTAAATAAACGCCCCCGCCGCAGTTCAACTGCTGCCGTCATCTAACTTCTACCCCCTGGACTTTCGTACTTCCGGTATTATGACCGCACGACAAGCCACACTGAATATCCCCACCCTCGGATCTATCCGATTCGTCCTCCACACACGATCCAGTAATTAACGGTCCGTTAAGACGTCAGTTATCCACAGGTAACGCACAGGCGCCCAAAGTTGGTAGAGGAAAGGCAAGTCACGGAGTTAATTGGTGGAATAGCAGTGGCACAAGGCACACACTTGCACACAGCTTAAACATAACAACTTTTTCAAACAGGCAGATACAAGTCGATTCCAAATGACGTCCCATGTGCCCAACTTTGGGGGTCTTGAGCTGATGGGAGTGAGCGTCGGCGCAGAGGCTATTTCAACGAGCCAACAATGCGATTGATGTAACCATCATAGTCTTCGACTGGGGGAGCAGCTTTGGGCGCGCGCGCCTCATGAACGATGGTTACCTCGCTGATTTCACCGTCGCGCACTTGCATGCGTTCTTCCCGGCCATTGGCGTGCGTGATTGAGATACCGAACCACTTGTCCCGACTATCGTTGTAATGCTGCTCTTCGTCATAGATGTTTGCAGCCAGTTCCAGCTGACCTGCCGTGAGGCGACCCATTTCAGACAACAAGCTGTAACCCGCCACCACCAGATCGCGGCGTGTCTGTGTCAACGACACTTCGGCATCCAGCGCTTCCTGTTCAGCGTTCAAGACATCGAGCAGAGTTCGCTGTCCAACTTTTTCTTCCTCTCGCACACCTTCCAATGCACTGCGCGCTGCACTCACCTGGACCCGATCAGACCGAAGCTGGGCCCGTGCTGCCATCAGCCTCGACCAGGAGGCCGTGACGTTTGCCTGGGCTTCGGCGCGCGCTTGTTCGATTTCTTGCAACCGGCTGACATGCGTGTGCTTTGCCTGGCGCACC
>JAJFHI010000205.1 GCA_021775715.1 Hyphomicrobiaceae bacterium
CCGCTTTGGCCGGCATGAGAGATAATCACAGCTGTGCAAACAAGGCCGCAAACCAGCGCCGAGACCGCAAAACTGCGGAGAATATAGTCCTGAACCCACGAATACGACGGCAGCAATATCTTCAGGCTCGCCAAAAAGTCGCTCCTAATCTCAAATCTCACTGTCGTTGATGCCTTGAATTTGCTACTTTTGCCGCTGATTTTCCATGCCAACTTCACAATGACACGCTGCGCAATTAGGGGTCAGAAGACATGCGAGAAATTCTCGCCGGAATCAAGACTGTTCGTCTGTGGACCATCGCCACAGCCGCCATTGTTATGACAGCCGTCCATATCGTGATGATGGCAACTGCAATGCCGGCCACCGCTCACCCCCACGTCTGGGTCACCGTCAAAACGACCGTCGTCTATGGCCAAGGCAACATCACCGGATTCCGCCACAGCTGGACATTCGACGATATGTATACCGCGATGGCGATCCAGGGCTTGGATAAAAACAAAGACGGTGCGTACGACCGCGAAGAACTCAAGGAACTGGCACAGGTCAACATCGACGGACTGAAACAGTTTGCCTACTTCACGCATGCAAAACTTGGCGAGGAAAAACTGCCCACCAGTGCGCCAAAAGATTATTGGCTCGAACACAAGGACGGCATTCTGACGCTACACCTGTTTCTGCCACTGCAGGATCCGGTCTTGGCAGATGCCCCCGAGTTCAACTTCTCGGTTTACGACTCAAGCTTTTTCATCGCCTTCGAATTCGCAAAAGACAAACCGATAAAAATCGGCGCCGGAGCACCAGCCGGATGTGGGGCTGAGCTTTCAATTCCAAATGCGGATGACACAGGCGATGCCAGTGCATTGGGCGAGGCATTTTTCCAAGAGCTCGGCGGACAGGACTACGGCGGCAACATTGCCCGAACAGTGTCTGTCACATGCGCACAATCGTAGGGGCAGGAAATTTGCGCAATCGACTAAGCTTGATCAACGCAACAATTTCACACGGGCTTTTTGCACTCGTCGCAATGGTCGTTCTCGGCCATGTGCTCACCGTCCCGGTCGCGGCAAAAATTGTAACCAGCACCAGCCCTATCCAACAAACAGAACTTGCACAAAGCGACGTCAAAGAGCGTGGTGCGTTTTCGGACCGCGGCATGACCACCGGACGAGGTGCAGCCGAACCGACAACCGTGCGGCGCCAAATTGGAGTCTTCGACCGCACGTGGGCGGTGGTTCTCCAATGGCAACACCGCATCAACAAGTCACTGACTGACGCCGTCCGCGGCTTCAAAACAAAAGACCCGCTTACGGCATCTGCACTGCTAATCCTGTTGAGTTTTACTTACGGCGTCCTGCATGCCGTCGGACCGGGACACGGGAAATTCGTAATCTCGTCCTACGTGCTGGCCAATGAACGTACCGTGCGACGCGGCATCGGATTGGCGTTTTTGTCCGCTCTGTTCCAGGCGGTTTCAGCAATCACGATCGTCTCTGTCATGGCCGTAATTCTCAACCGAACCGGACTTGAAATCCGCGCGACGGAAGCCTGGATCACAACATTGAGCTGGGCGTTGGTCGCAGCAATTGGCGGGCTATTGCTCTACCGCCAAGCGCAAAATATTCGCCAAGCCACCACCAGTACCGGACCGACACCGCATCCTGATCCCAACCATGTCCATTCCAAAAGTTGCGGCTGTGGTCATGGGCACATGCCAGCACCAGGTGACCTCGACGGTGCGTGGAGTTGGCGGCGTGCTTTACCGTTGGCGCTGGCTGTCGGCATCCGACCGTGCACAGGTGCGGTCCTCGTTCTCATATTTGCCTGGACGCAGGGGCTGTTCTGGGCAGGCGTCTTAGCTACATTTGCAATGGCAATTGGCACAGCGATCACTGTCTCATGTCTGGCAGCACTCGCTGTCGGGTCGCGTGAACTGGCGACGCGCTTTGCCGGGCCTTCGAGTCCGTGGGCCACACGCATTCAAACGGCGGCCGGTGTTATCGGTGCAACGCTGTTGCTCGCGTTTGGGTTAACGTTTTTCATTGCCTCGCTTGGACCTCAAAGCCCGTTTTAACGCTGCCTGCTTTGTCGGCAACGAAGTAACTCGTAAAGAACTTCCCTCCATTTGCGACGATCCAGTTAACCCTGTGTTAAGACTTCAGGCATCGACACGGCGCGCAGACATTAGAATGACAGCGTCACTGAAGTTGTATGCAAGGTTTGAGTTTGATGCGCCGTTTTATTTTTGTTCTGCTTACCTGCCTGATCACCGCCTGGCCTTTGTCGCTGCCGCAGGCTGCCCGCGATACGCAAACCGCACCCGTGGACAACGACGGCTTACAGCTTATTGTGCTTGAAGCGCCAAATTGCATTTACTGCAAACTTTTCCGTCGTGATGTTGCACCGACGTATCGGGCATCCAAGCGTGCCGAACGTATTCCGCTACGCTTCATCGACCTCAATGACGTTGATGAGAAGACGATGGTTTTTATCGGCGCCGTCACAATCGTGCCGACCGTCATCCTGCTCAGGAAAAACGCAGAAGTCGGCCGCATCCCAGGTTACGTCGGTCCAGAGAATTTCTACCACTCGGTCAATTACCTGCTCGCCCAAATTTTCGAAGACGACGACGCGGAATACTAGAGCACGTCAGATGTCGACAATGACGTCCACGTGACAAATCTCTGTCACACGCCTGGCAAATGACCGTTTTGCAACGTAAATCCCACATTGGTGTCAATAATGTCCGTTGCGCTTGGCGCTTCAATCCGCTTTCATGGCTCCAAGGGAGTTATAGTCGGCCATGAAAAAAACGCCTAAAACAGACGTTGATCGTCGCACGTTTCTAAGCCAGTCGGGCGCCGCCGTGGCAGCCACCGCAGCGACAGCAACGGTGGCGCATTCGGCCGCAAACCCATCGCAACAACCATCGGCCTTTGCGATGCCAGCGGCTGGCTCCGCGACGGTTCACGCGACCCTCGCCACGCCGTGGACAAATGGCCCGTTCGCGCTCGCAGCCAATGCACATGCGTTCGCTCAATCCATCAATGTCCTGACCGATGGTCGTCTGCACATTTCATTGGCTGACGGCGCTCATGGACAAACAGCAGACATCAATCCCGATGACGCCGACATCGTGCTCGACTCGGAACAGGCCTACGTTTCGAAACATCCCGCATTTGCATATTTCGCGGGCCTTCCGTCACGCCAAACTCTCGGCACCAACGACCTTGGCGCATGGCTGACGGCCGGCGGCGGGCAAAGCATGTGGGACGAGCTGGCTGGGGAATTCGACGAGAAACCTCTGCTGGTCGGCCATCTTGGCGAACGACCTGGTTTGTGGTCGACGACACCTCTGCGATCGTTGGCAGACTTCAAATCCACTCGCATTTCTGCACTCGGTCTTGGCGCCAATGTCCTACGCGCCCTCGGAGCCGAAGCCGTAGATGTGGGCAGCAATTCGCTGGCTGACGCGTTGGCAACAGGATCGGTCACCGCTGTCGAATTTGCCGGCCCTTATGTCAGCCACATGTTGAACCTGCACAAGCATGCGCACCATGTTGCCACCAGCGGCATTCATCTCAACGGCTCGACGCTGTCGCTCAGAATAAAAAGGGCGTTCTGGGAGCGGCTGTCGCCATCGCATCAGGCCGCGATCACGTCGGCGGCTGAGACCGCGTACCGCACTTCAGTTTCGGAAAATCAGGCTCACACAGCCATCATCAAAAAAGCGATGTTGCAAACAGACGGCGTGAAATTCATGCCCTTCGCGGCCGATATACGTCTGGCGTTGAGTAAAGTTGGCGAAACCGTTGTGGCCGAGACCGCAGGCACAGACGCGGCAGCGCGTAGAATTGACACCAGCTACATGGGCTTCCGGCGAGCCATTTCCGAGCAAATTCCGATGATGTAGACGGGAAAACCAGGGATTCGTGGCATATTTGGTGTGAAAATGGGTTGCGAATCCGGTTTCACTTCGTGCACAACCATTGGCAATCGTACGTTTGCGCACAATTTAAAGTCCGCAAATCGACGGGAAATTCGTTCGAGGCGCCGACACGCTGGCGCGGTCAAATAAGGAGACGAGCAATGAGCGTCGACTACACAACCGAGGTCAAACGCTACGAAGCCAATTGCGATGAGAAAGCCGTCGAAGCCATCAAGAAGCATCTTGGCATCGCGCTGAAAAGCACAGATGCCTCGCTCGTTTCATGCTCCAGCAAAAGCGAATTGGAGCGTGTTCGTGACAGCTGGTTAAAGAAAAAGCTCGGCCTGACCGATGACGATAAAACGCTTGATGCCGCAGTCAAAGTAGTTTGCGAAGCAATGAACGCCGACAAGCAAAAGCAGCGTGTGACCTTCTATTACCTGCTCGCCAAAAACGCCGGTAAGCTTGATACGCTGGTGAAATAGAAAGCTGCCAGTTCTCTGGCATCCGATGGGCTGCACGACATTCTTTTCGCGGCACTTATCCAGACACCCCGGAGGAGCAATCCTTCGGGGTACTCTGTTTTATAGCCGGCAAACACGGGATATGAGCAAAAAAACCACAACTCGGCTGATCGCCGCCAGAACGCCGCTTGGCGCACCAAATCCCAACAAATTCAGGCGCCATGTACAAACTTGCGGGCCTGCGCCTCAAGCTTGTAGGTACACGCAATGCTTATTCATCCCGACCCAACAGATGAATTTTCATTTTGCCGCCAGTCGTGTAGTCTCAATCCTGGGTAATTGGTCTGGGTTAAAATTCGGACCGTTTACTGGGGAAAGTATCTGTAACTGTAATGAGTACCGCCATGACTGCAACGTCATTGAACTCGCTTCGCAACGGACTAGCCGGTGGCGAACACGGTGATGAGAAGATGGATCAGATCCGCGAATTGCTGGTGGGCGACCTTGTTCGCGAGAATCAGCTGCGCCTAAACGCCTTCGAGACCCGCATCGGCGAACTCGAAAAAGCCGTCTCTCAACAACTGGACGCTTTACATGCCCGCCTCGAAGCGCTGTCGGGTGAAGTCGGTGGCCAACAGCGCGCGGCCTTCGACGAACTCGCCAGCAGTGTCAAAGAACTTGGAGATCGCATAGGTCGCATCCCGCGCAGCTAGATACGAACTGCAGATTGACGACGGGCTGGCGCGGATTGATCGCCGCTACATCGCTCTAAAACAAAAACAATAAAACAAGCCCCGTATTTTTTTCGTATCCTGCGTGAGGATGACATGTCGCAAGGTGTAGCAAAACTTAAAGAGCTCCTGTTCGAACCAGAGAGCCGCGCCATTGCTGATTTCTCGAACAAGCTTGATGAAGTCTTCGAACGAGCAGGTTCGGACGACCGGTTGGAACACAGCGTCGCCAAGGTTCTTGACGGCGCCTTACGCACTGCAGAAGTCGATCGCCACGAACAACTTTCTGACGCTGTCGCCCCCCTCGTAGTCCGAACGATCAAAACAGAAATCCTGTCGAGCCGCGATGTGCTGGCCGAAGCGCTCTACCCTATGACTGGCCGCATGGTGAAGGCTTATGTCGCCAGCGCCATTAAAGACCTCTCCGATCAGATCAATCGCCGGATGGCCTCTAACCCAATGATGGTGGCGTTACAGGTCGTCACCTCGGGTCGCTCACCAGGTGAAATTGCGCTTGCCAATTCGCAGCCATTGGAAATCGAAGAGCTCTATCTCATTCGCCGCGGCTCTGGCGAATTGCTGGCGCGCTGGCCACAAGACACCGGCAGCGAGAACCAAGACCAAGTCATGAGTGGCGTGCTAACCGCCATTACCGAATTCTCCAACCAGGCCTTTGCTCAGGACAACGCTTCATTGCGCCAAATAGACCTCGGCGGCACACAGCTCTATCTCCGAGCCAGCCCAAGCTACCTGCTGGCGGCAAAATGCACAGGCGCGGCACCAAAGGCCGTTGAGAAAATCATCGACGAGGCGTTCCTTGATGCCATCGAAAAACATGATCAGGTTCTCACCGCTGCCGCACAGGGCCGCGTCAGCATGGGCCACGACCATGCGATGCAGACGTTCGCCTATGATTTTGAAAGCCAGGTTACAGGCCGCCAGGCAGAGCTGGCCGGGAGCATTCGTAAAGGTGCCAGCCCATTCGTAATCCTCCTATGGCTCATCGGCCTGCCATTGCTCGCTTGGATTGGCTGGTCGACTTACGTCAGCTATGAAACCAACCGCGTTCGTGCCGTTGCATCTTCGATTATCAACGACAGTGCCGAGATCCGGGGCTACCCAACGAAGCTGGAAGTCTCACGCCTTGGCAAGACTGTAAGCATCGCCGGTCTTACACCAAGTCCGACAGCGCAAACAGCCGTTCTCGACCGCCTTAAGGAGGCGCTTCCAAACTCAGACGTTGTTGGCAACTTCAGTCTTCTCAGCGCGAGCGGTCCCGACCTCTCTCCCGAGATCTACAGCGTCCGCCAGGACTTCGCAGCCCTACAGTCGCGCCT
>JAJFHI010000206.1 GCA_021775715.1 Hyphomicrobiaceae bacterium
ACACACGTTACGCTGTTAACAGAAGAATTCGGTCAGGTGGGTGAGGCTCGCTTGATGCTGATGGCCTCGCTCATGATTGCCGATGAGCTGTGGGACCTGCGCGACGAGTTGGAAGAAAATGCAGAGCGTGCGCAGGAAGAGTTGCGCGAATTGGCGGGAATTGAGCCGAAGTCAGAATCCGGCCCGTCGAAGGCCAATTCTCGTGTTGAAGATGACATTGACGAAGACGACCCCGCTGATGACGAATTTTATAACGAGGATGATCTGAAAGACGCCAATGCGGCGCTGACCGGGGATATGGACATCGGTATTGATCAAACGCACCCGATCTCTAAAAAGCGCGCCTATCGTTAAATGACGCGGATGAGCCAAAAAAAACCACGTACATAAACCGGGCATTGGATTATTAAGGCGGCGCGACTACATTGGTTTGTGCTGCGGGGTTTGTCAGGAGCAGCATTTACCCGGGGGCCTATAAGCTTCGCATGGGAGCTGTCCCTGTCCTCGACCGTGGTCTTGGGCACACGGCGCCCACCTACAATTTGTGGGATCCTGCGGGTTCATCAGCTCCGACGGCCTTCGCGGCATTTTTGTTTTTGGGGAGTATCAGTCAGTATCGACCCGCTCTGTACACTTGCAGTCCTTTCCGGACTGCGCCATTGAATCTAAGTGATGATCTCCGACACTCGCATCTCCGAACAAAAAACCGATTTACGCCAGACCGCCAAAGCCTGGCGATCGCAGGTAATGCGGATGTTTGCCGCCCGTGAAGCCGCCCAGGCCGTGGCAGCTACTGGGCTGCTGGCATTGACCGAGCCAGAACATGACGGCGCGATCATCTCCGGCTTTGCCTCAATGCCCGACGAACTCGACACCTCGCTACTGCTCGAAGCTTTGCATGCCCAGGGCTGCCCGTTGGCTTTGCCCGTGATCGTTGCCAAGGGTCAGCCACTCATATTCCGGACGTGGATACCCGGTGACGAGATGGCGACGGCAAAATGGGGCATCCGCGAACCCTTACCAAGCCAGCCAGAAGTCATGCCGGATATCGTGCTTGTGCCACTGTTGGCATTCGATAAGCACGGCTATCGCCTTGGCTACGGCGGCGGTTTTTATGACCGCACACTGGCGAAAATCCGCGAAAGCAAGCCGGTTTTGGCTGTTGGCATCGCCTTTGACGAACAAGAGGTCGACGCCGTGCCTTATGACCGCTATGACCAGCGCCTTGATTTGATGGTGACGCAAACGCGCGTGCTGCGCTCGACGGATTGATTTATGCGCCTTTTGTTTTTAGGAGATCTGGTTGGCCGGTCCGGCCGGAAAGCGGCCATTGCGGCGCTACCAGGTTTGATCGACGATCACGAGATCGACTTTGTTATCGTCAACGGTGAAAACGCTGCCGGTGGTTTTGGCATCACCGAAACAATTTTGAATGAATTGCTCGTTGCTGGTGCAGATGCCGTAACACTCGGTAACCATGCCTTCGACCAGCGCGAAACGCTTGTCTACATCGAACGCCATGAACGCTTGATCCGGCCATTGAATTTTCCGGTTGGCACACCTGGTCGCGGTACAGCGCTGGTGAAAGCGCGCAATGGTGCTGACGTCCTGGTGATGAATGCGATGGGGCGCACGTTCATGCACGAGCTTGATTGCCCATTCCACGCCATCGACGAACAGCTCGCCGCCTGCCCATTAAAGGTAGGTGCTGATGTCATCTTTATTGATTTTCACGCCGAGGCCACAAGCGAGAAGCAGGCGCTGGGTGCGCATGTCGACGGCCGGGCGACAGTCGTTGTTGGAACCCATACACATGCACCTACTGCCGACGAACGCGTATTGCCGGGTGGCACGGCCTACATGTCTGATGCCGGAATGTGCGGTGACTATGACTCCGTGCTTGGCATGCAGACCGAAGAACCAATCAATCGCTTTTTGACACGCATTCCACGCGGACGATTTGAGGTGTCAGATGGTCCGGCGACTGTCTGCGGACTGGCTGTGACGATTGACGACAAAACGGGCCATGCCACGCACGTCTCTGGCTTCCGCAAGGGCGGAGTGTTGTCACCGCAGGCAATGGATTTTGGCACGACGTGAAGCTCGTGCTAATAAATGGGCTGGTGCCGCCGCGCTAAGTTGGACGGCGGCCCGCGGCAATCCTTTAAACAATTGACGTAAGCGAGAACGGACTTATGGCTGGCCATTCCCAATTCAAGAACATCATGCACCGTAAAGGGCGTCAGGATAAGGTCCGGGCGAAGGTGTTTTCGAAGCTCGCACGTGAAATCACGGTCGCGGCCAAAATGGGTGGCGAAGATCCTGGTATGAACCCGCGCCTGCGCCTCGCTGTACAGTCGGCACGTGCGGAAAACATGCCGAAAGATAACATCGAGCGCGCCATCAAGAAGGCGGCCGGTGGTGATGCGGAAAACTATGATGAGATGCGTTACGAAGGCTATGGCCCCGGCGGCATTGCAATCGTCGTCGAAGCGCTGACCGACAACCGGAATCGTACCGGTGGTACGGTACGCGCCGCTTTCACCAAGCAGGGCGGCAATCTCGGTGCGACAGGTGCGGTGTCACACATGTTCACCCATGTCGGCGAGATCGTTTACCCCGCATCTGCGGGAAGCAACGATGCGGTTCTCGAAGCGGCCATTGAGGCAGGTGCTGAAGATGTCAT
>JAJFHI010000207.1 GCA_021775715.1 Hyphomicrobiaceae bacterium
CTGCCCCGAGAGGCTGCCAGGTTGAACCACTTGTGGGCCTGGATCATGTCCGGCTCAACATCACGACCGGTGCAGTAAACCAATCCCAATTCATACAGGGCATCTGGGCTATCTGCGGGCGCAACACCCTCGATCATGTCATGCGCTGCAAAGTCTAGGCGCGCCATAACAGCAACTCCATTTTTAAAACTCAAAACTGACAGACCAAACACCAGGACTTACATCGCTCGTGGTGCTGATCACGCGGCAACGACTTGACGCCTGCGCAATTTCGACCATGTCAATGAGCCAATGAAAAGTGGTAAACGGGGGAGTTAGAAATGCTTAACGTCATCGCCTTATTGGTGAAGGCTTCATGCGCGGCATGCCCCAGACCGGGCCAAATGCCCAAAGCCGGCACGAGAGCCAAGTCAATCTTAAAAAACACGCTAAGACTTCCCTAACCATAAATTCAATTCGCAAGTTATTGCAGAGACTTAGCCTCAACATTCTATGACGAGATCGCACCCATTCAGGATCAGTTCATTCAGCCTAGATTAAGCTTAATAAGACGAACCTGGAGGCTGTAGGACGTTGGCGGAGGTCGCCGCGTTGGCAGTGGTTCAGAGGCAAAACGGCAAGCGGGAGCAGATCCGTGTTTTATATGGTTCAGATCCGATCGATTGCGCTGGCTGCAGGCATCGCGCTGTGCTGCAGCGCCTGCGCCAACGATACGCTTGGCACCGCGCCAATGCAGCTTGGTGGCAGCAGTGCACTGGCATCTGACGGCACAACACTCAGAGGTTCTATTGCCAGCTCTACCAACGACGTGAAGCGCAAGCGCAAGAAGACCCAGTCGGACAAGATGCTCGCCGCAAGCGCGCTGGAACGTGCAACAGGTCGCAAGCCTGACCCACGGCGCTTTCACATCTTTAAAGCCGACTAGGTTCTGAGTCGGCCCAACGCACCAGACCTAAGGGCCCTTAGCCCCTTCAACACGAAGCATTCGCCAGGCCGTCGTGTGATAGCCCGTGTCGCGCCACAGATGCTGCCATGGAATGTCAAGCTTCAGGCCCTGACCTGCTTTGACATCTGTCGGCAATGTCGATTGGAACCAGTATTGAGCCGTCTTGACGCCATCCCGTTCGCGCCAGACATAAATGCGCGGGGCTGTGGCAACATCACCCGGCAAATAGGCAGGCGGGCGAACAACAGCAATTTTTGATTTCGGAAACACCTGGCGTAGATTGCCAGCAAGCTCTGCATCAAATGTCATGATCGGCTCCCCCCGATAGCCGTTTGCCTGCATCTCCTGGCCAAGCTCAACATAAGGCATGCCCCAGCGGCATTTTTTGCAAACCGGATGCATGACGTAGAGATTTGCCAGCCGCGCGGAAAGCGCAATCGCGGCAACGACCAATGCCAAAATCGCAAATCGCTTCAGTTGGCCATCACTTCCCTCAGCGTCACGTACCGCACCGAACAACCAGATGACAGTTGTGACGTAGAGCGCCATGTATGCGTGGATGGGCTGGCGACCAAGCTGCAAGACCAACGCACCAACAATTGACGCCACAAAGCAAATGAAGGTCGCGTGCCAGAGCAGTTGGAGTGTGTCTCCCGTCTCGCTGTGATCCACGGGTTGCATAATCTTGGCACGCGCCGAGACCAAGAACCCTGGAAACATCACCGGAACAAAGATAGCAAGCGGCAGCAGATAGAAGAACGGCCCGCGCACAGCATCGATCACACCACGCCAGTAGTCCTTGGAGTTTATTGCACCAGGGCGCAGCCAATCGGCGACGTAGCGTGCATCTGAAAACAGCCACGACAGATAAGGTGCCGCAATTAACGCTGCAATCACAATACTTACCAACACGCGCCGCCGTAGCAACCGAATGCGCAAACCCGGTTGCAAAACCGCTGCAAGAACAAGCGCGCCGAGAAACACCGCATAAACACGCTCGGTCAACAGGCCAAGTCCGACCACAACCCCGAACAGTGCAAAGTCGCGCCACCTACCCTCATCCAATACGCGCAGAAACATGTAGAGCGTTGCGGCAACCGCCGCCATCGCCAGCACCTGGTGCGTGAAGCCTTCGTGGAAACGCCAGCTTATCGAGTAGATCA
Organism: Hyphomicrobiaceae bacterium; assembly: GCA_021775715.1. GTDB lineage: Bacteria > Pseudomonadota > Alphaproteobacteria > Rhizobiales > Hyphomicrobiaceae > JAJFHI01. The sequence goes on from JAJFHI010000207.1 coordinate 2,110, forward strand.
ATGCCAGAGATTCAACCGACAGCACCGCATGGATGTGGCTTCCCAGGATGCGTCGTGCGGCGAGATAGAGAAACCCCACCGTGGCCGTCAATGCCGCATACTTGATGACCAAGAAACTTTTGAGCGTGGGCCCGAGTGCCTGCTGCACCAACCAAAGCACCCAGTTGTAGAGCGGTGGCTGACGCGGATACGTGTCGTAACCAAGAGACAACTCTTGCGCCAAGACGTTGGCAACGACGTCATCTTCGCCGAGTACGTTTGATGCAAGCAGCCGGAACCCGGCATGCAAGAGCGCGTAAAACAACACCCCGGCCAATACAATAGCGAGTCCATATGCGATACCGGCCCCAGGCTCACGTTCGCTTTGCGGCGCACTCGTCTGCGGCTGCGCGAGATCTGACACGCCTCTCGTCCCCACCTGATTAATGAATACGCTTTGATATGCTGGCAGTTGCCATTAGGGCAGCAGAACCGTCGATCCCGTTGTCTTACGCCCTTCAAGGTCGCGATGCGCGTTGGCGGCATCCTTCAGGGCATAGCGTTGATTGACCGCGATCTTGACATGACCGTTGCCGACAACGTTGAACAATTCCTCCGCGCCGGATACCAAGTCCTCGCGCCCCGCGATATAGTTCATTACCGTTGGCCGGGTGACGAACAGAGAGCCCTTCTGCGTCAGAAGGCCAAGATTGAAGTCCTCTATGGCACCAGAGGCATTGCCATAGCTGACAAAAAGCCCACGCGGTTTGATGCAATCCAACGAGTCCGGGAATGTGTCCCGACCAATGGAATCGTAGACGACATCGCAGCCTTTACCGCCGGTCAGCTCTTTGACGCGTTCGACGAAGTTTTCTTCGCGGTAGTTGATTGTGTGCGTGCAGCCGTTGGCCTTGGCGAGATCGGCCTTCTCCACCGACCCAACCGTGCCGATGACTGTCGCACCGAGATGCCGCGCCCACTGGCAGGCGATCAGGCCAACACCTCCGGCTGCGGCGTGAAATAACATCGTCGTGTCTGGACCAACCTTAAATGTCTGGCGCAACAGATACCAGGCGGTCAAACCCTTCAAGAACATGGCGGCAGCTGTCTCGTCCAAAACGTTGTCTGGGAGCTTCACCATCCGGTCTGCGGGGACAATGCGTTCTTGCGCGTAAGCTCCAAGCAGTCCTGCATAGGCGACACGATCGCCAACCTTGAGGTCGCTGATGTCAGGACCGACGGCAACAACTTCACCGGCTGCTTCCATGCCTATAACGGCCGGAAAATTGGCTAAAGGGTAAAGCCCTGTCCGGTGATAGACATCGATGTAATTCAGTCCAATCGCGGTTTGGCGCAACCGGACCTGACCAGCTCCCGGTTCCCCGGCATCGACATTTTGCCACGATAAAGCTTCCGGCCCACCATGAGCGGCAATTTGAATAACGTGCGACACGACAACAATCTCCCCTTAAAGCCGCGCCCGAAACGCTTGTTCGGTTGTCAAACGGCAACACCTTCTGCGCATCCGCCGGTGGCGGTACACGGACCAAAACACCATGCAAATTCAATGTCCTGCCGCAGGTCTCAGCACACCCACCGCAGGTTGTATCATCATAGCGGCAATCGCGCACTGTGCACAGGACGCGCCGACGCCTTGACCCCGCCACGACCGCCTTTTACGGCTCAGTCCATGAAAGACGTGATGTTATACAACGGGGCCGCAGTAATCGGCTACAGAACCAAGGCGCTTGCGTATAGCAAGCGTCTGGCTGTAGCGATCGTTGCCTTGTCGTTGGCCGCCTGTGCAAACGGGTCTACAGCGACGGTGACCAAGAGCAAAGGGCTCAGATGTGTTGACGATAGTCAGAACTGTATTCAGCAACGTAAGTACGCATTGAATTCACTTCTTGCCGACAGTTCGTATGCCTGGGTACACCAACCGGTCACCGCCGAAGCATACGCAACAGGCGTGCGTTTGTTCGCTTACAAAAAGAAAAAGAAACAACTGAGCTGTCGCGATCTACGCCGCGGACAACAGGAAGCCCACAATGCGCGTTCTGTTTTGAGTAGCTCTGCAGGGCGTAACCTGACACCCGCACAAGTCGCGCGCGGAGCGATGCTCGGCACTGAGGTGTCACGTGAATTGAAGCGGGAAATCGGGCGGCGGTGCCGCTAAACCGCTGACCAGATTGAATGTTCCGGCGAGCGGACGCCGCGAAGAAACTGCTTCACGACAGCGGAGCTTGCATTTCGCATCACGCATCACAATATGCTACATCGCCAGCATTTCTGCCCGTCCCGCCTAGCACTGCCTTCATCATATAGGACACCCAAAGCCCGATGGACTTTCAATATTACGCCGACGTCATTATGACGTTTGTCCGCGATCATCAGGCCTGGGCGGGTCCAATCATATTCATTTTGGCATTCGGTGAGAGCCTCGCATTTGTGTCGCTGCTATTGCCGTTCTGGGCAATGCTCGTTGGCATGGGCAGCCTTATTGTTGCAACAGGTTCTCTTGTCGACTTCGGTCTAGTTTGGCTGTTCGCGAGCCTTGGCGCTGCATTCGGCGACTGGGTGTCGTATTGGCTCGGCAAACACTACCACGAAGAAATCGCGCGCATGTGGCCGCTGTCACGACGACCGGATCTCATTCCACGGGGTCATGCGTTTTTTGAGGAGTACGGTGTTTGGGCAATTGTGCTGGGCCGCTTCTTCGGCCCATTGCGCGCGGCTGTTCCAATCGTCGCCGGGATTGCCGAGATGGAATGGCGCAAGTTTCAAATCGCAAACTTCAGCTCGGCGTTTTTGTGGGCCGGCGTTTTGCTGGCCATCGGCGGCATTGGCCTGAATGGCATGTTCGAGCTGGTCCCTTGGATGTACGGGAAGATAGTCGGCGTGCCTGGTTAAATGCGCACCACGCCCAAGTTAAGCGGCGGGCTTTTTGATGACGCCATACTGGGCGTAGTCACGATAAAGCCGTTCGAATTGCAGCTCCCCGCTATCGCTGCCGGCCAATCGGCGCATTTCCGTCTCAAGGTCACCGCGCGGTGTCACCGTGAATTTCTTCAACCATAGAGACAGGCCCTTCTTGAACCACTCCGGCAGATCTTCCTGTTGGCCAAAGTCAACTACGTGCAGCGACCCGCCGGGACGCACAGCGGCATAGGCCTGGACAAGAGACTCCTGCCATGGCGGGATCATTGAGACTGCGTAAGAAATAAACACACGGTCGAAATGCGGCGTGCCAAACAGCGCTTCACTGGAAAAGTTAGATGCATCGCCTTCGCCAACCGTGACGCGTTCAGAAAAACCGGCTTTGGAAATTGTCTGCTCGGCGGTCTCCAACATCATGCGTGAAATATCGAAACCGTAGAGCTGGGCTTCCGGGTATCGCCGTGCCGTCAACACGAGATTGCGGCCCGTGCCACAGCCAACCTCAAGCACGGTGCCTTCGGACGGCGGTCGCAAATCATCAAGAAGGTGATCGCGGCCAAGCAGGAAATACTTGCGGGTCAGGTCGTAGATATACCGCTGATAACGATAGATCCCATCCATATGCGCCTGGGCGTTGTCTTGAACGTCACTGGACACGTGCGAGAGTCTCCCCTGTGAAACCAATATTGGGTGTCACGCTGTTTCGAGATTAGTCTTTAAGCACGTAGAGATGGAAGCCGCCGTAGATCGACGAGCGGTCCCGGTCACTCATTTCCTTAGAGCGCACTGGGTCGTAGTTGAAGCGCGTAAGAATTTCGTCCGGCAGACGGCCTGGTAAAATTGTCTCGACACCTGCCGTGCGGAAGATCACCCGTGCACCTGGCCGTGCTGTACGCAGGATTTCCGTCCACAAGTCTGTGAGCTGTTCGTCAGTCATCCAGTCCTGCGCATCGAGCAGCACCCAACCATCGCAAGATGCTTCCGGCTGTCCGGCGAGATACTCGGTAAAGGACGCGTGCACGACCTCGACGTTTTTCGCCCGCTCACGCAGGACGTCGTAGTTTTCCGCCTTCAGATAAGGCGGTAGTGGCGCCGACCCACCTGTTGCATAGCGGCGACCAAATGCCTGCCAGGCAAAGTAGTTGTCGGAGAGGTCGAAGTCGCAGGCGAGTTTGCGCAACCGTTCATGCAGAACAGTCGACATCTGTTGCTCATTACCTTTTAGCGCTTCGAACTGCGACGGTGGAATGCCAAGGCCGAACAGGGCAGCCGGCTTGTTCATCAACCAACGCAGGTGTCGCTTTTCAAATAGCGGTGCGAGTTCTTCTTCGAAAATACGCACTTGGTCTTCGCGTGTCTTGGCGGCAAGAATTTTGCGAGGGTTGCGGCCATGCAATCGGGCGAGCGCGTGGCCAGCTGATATGAAGTTTCCTAGCAGGCCGTGGCGATAAAAGTTGCGGCCGAAATAGCCAATGCGGCGTCGACCGACGCGATCGCGCGATTCCCAATACTTGCGTGTCGTCTCATCGAGATGTGGTTGCAGAAGATTAAAATATGTATCGACGTTTTCAGGGCCGTCGGCATCGGCGAAGAAGCGATGGAACGCGCGGTAGTCCGGAAGGGACTGGGCCGCTACGACCTTCAGTTTGTTGAGTGCTATATGTGCCGGGTTGAGATCGATGGCCGTCATCTTAATGTCTGCGGCTGTGATGTAGCTCATCACGTTGCAGCCCCCAGATGCGATTGCGACCAGATGCTCGCCGTCTTTCAAATCCAGCGCTTCCATGTCGACGACCGGGTCTTCCCAGATTTGCGGGTACACAAGTCCGGAGAAGGCCAGCGTGAACAGACGCTCCTGCAGACCCTGGCGCGATACGGCTTTGTGCCGATGCACTGCTTTGCGCAGGCGCTGATTGGGTTTGCCGTCTGTTAGGCCTGTCGTCGTCTCAGCGCCCTGAGCTTCGCCAACTGATGCCATGTTGCCCTCTCCTATTTACCCAGCGCGGGTCCGGTGCCCGATCGCGTATCCACAAAACGGACCTAACCGCCTCATCCCACAAGTGAGCCTGGGGACCGCGTCCTCGGTCGCACACGTCGAAATGTCGGCGTAGCGGCTTTATATTACCGTTCTGTGACATCTTTCGATTGTAAAACCAAGCCACAAAAATGTAGCACTGCAACGCACAGCCTTTACCATCCGATTGGCAAGCAACCGCCGGTTACCAGTGGCATGTGAAAGCCGAAAATCCTCGTATTTTAGAAACACATCTTGGTCGTTGCGACGTGCTTGGATGTAACTGGCCCAAAACGCCTGTTGAAATAGCCCGGTACAATGCCCATACCATGCTGACGGACGCATGCCGACGAACCTCAACCAAGCGAAAGCATGACATATGATCATTGCCGCGACGGGTTCTTTCAAGGACCAGGTGCTCGAGTTCGCCACACTTCATTTTGCATGGATTGAACCAATCGTATTCGCGCTTGGCTTTGGCGAGAGTTTGGTCGTGGTGTCGTTCTTTATTCCCTCTACCGTGCTGTTTCTTGGCATTGGCGGGCTGCATGCGGCAGCTGACGGAACATTCTGGCACTTGTGGCTGGCAGGTGCGACGGGAGCATTTTTCGGAGATATCGTATCTTATGTCGTCGGCCGCTACTTCAAGAAAGACATCAGTCAGTTCAAACCCGTACGCCAGTATCCCGAGATCTACGCCCGCACTCGACTGATCTGCAAAAAATGGGGAAGCCTCGCAATCATTGGCAGCAAGTTCATGGGTATGTTGCGCCCAATCGTGCCAGTCGCCGCCGGTGCCATGGCAATGCCGGCGCCACGGTTCGTTGTCGCAAGCTTCGTCTCTGGTCTGCTCTGGGCCGGAGCCTTTCTGGCGCCCGGCTACGGCTTCAAGTGGATGATGGGTGGCTAGGTCCTTTGCACGACTGACTTAACTGATCTCACGGTGTTTTTGACTGAGTTGTCAGGCATACTCGCGTCGCCAAGTTCTGCTCAGAAGATACGACGCGTGAGCTCAAAATACATTAAATCCCAAGCTTCTTTTTCAAGATCTCGTTTACAGCTTTCGGATTGGCCTTGCCACCAGAACCCTTCATCACCTGACCAACGAACCAGCCAATAAGTGACGGCTTGTCTTTGACCTTGGCAACCTGGCCCGGGTTAGCTGCGATGATTTCATCGACGACCTTTTCGATCGCGCCGGTATCCGTCACCTGTTTCATGCCGCGCTGCTCCACGACTTCGGCAGGGTCACCACCTTCCGTCCAGATGATCTCGAACAAATCCTTGGCAATCTTGCCGGAAATCATGTCCGATGAAATCATCTCAATGACGCCACCGAGTTGTTTCGCCGACACCGGGCTATCGGCGATCGTCAGCCCTTCCTTGTTCAGGCGACCGAACAGCTCATTGTTGACCCAGTTGGCGGCAAGTTTGCCATCGCGCCCATTGGCAACGTCCTCGAAGTAGTCGGCGTTTTCCTTTTCCGCGACGAGCACGTCGGCATCGTAAGGTGACAAGCCAAAGTCCTTCATAAAACGGACGCGTTTTTCATCAGGCAGCTCTGGCAGGCCGATTTTTAGATCGTCGACATAGGCTTGATCGAACTCCAGCGGTAACAGGTCGGGATCCGGGAAATAGCGATAGTCGTGTGCTTCTTCCTTCGAACGCATCGACCGTGTTTCACCAAGTTTGGAATCAAACAATCGGGTCTCCTGCTTGATGACGCCGCCATCTTCGATGATGTCGATCTGGCGCCGGGCTTCGATTTCGATCGCCTGTCCAATAAAACGAATGGAGTTGACGTTCTTGATCTCGCACCGCGTGCCAAGTTCGTCACCAGGACGGCGGACAGAAACGTTGACGTCCGCGCGCATGTTGCCCTTGTCCATATCGCCATCGCAGGTGCCAAGATAACGCAGAATCGTGCGCATCTTTGTAACGTAGGCCTGCGCCTGCTTTGCCGATCTGAGATCTGGTTTCGACACGATTTCCATCAACGCAACACCCGACCGATTGAGGTCAACGTAGGAGTATTCAGGGTGCTGGTCGTGGATGGATTTGCCGGCATCCTGTTCGAGGTGCAGCCGCTCGATGGCGATGGTTTTTGTATCGCCATCAACCGAGATCTCAATCTCACCCTCACCGACTATCGGGTGCTGGAATTGCGAGATCTGATAACCCTGCGGCAAATCGGGATAGAAGTAGTTCTTGCGGTCGAACCGACTCATCAAATTGATCTCGGCCTTCAACCCAAGCCCGGTGCGCACGGCCTGGGCCACACATTCAGAGTTGATCACCGGCAGCATGCCGGGCATCGCCGCATCAACCAGGGACACATGGCTGTTGGGCTCACCGCCGAACTCGGTCGATGCACCGGAAAAGAGTTTGGCGTTGGAATTGACCTGCGCATGAACT
>JAJFHI010000208.1 GCA_021775715.1 Hyphomicrobiaceae bacterium
GTACTTTTCTCCGCCTATTCCTAAATGAGTGGGCTGCTTTTGTCAGTGACTGTCACCCGTTGACCCGTTTTGGTCGCGGATACGAATTGCCACAGGAGCCGCAATTCCGCAGGGAACATGTCACACCATACGCGACTAGTAACGTAGCGTAACGCCCAAACCTTTGTTCGAGGTCAATTCATGCTTGCCCGGTTTTTCCGTTGGCTCGAGACACGCCAAGATCCATTCCCGGAAGAAAAGCCGACGATGCCACCGTCGGACTTCTGGCCGTTTATTGTCCATTACGCCAAGCCGTTCTGGCGGCTACTGCTTGCGTCATCATTGCTGGCCGCAGTTGTCGCACTATTCGAAGTATCGCTGTTTGCGTTTCTCGGCAGCCTGGTAGATTGGCTTTCCACCACCAACCGTGAAACATTCTGGCAGGACCATGGTCTTTTCCTCGCACTGATGTCGGGCATCGTGCTGGTCGTGCTGCCTATTTTGAAATTCTTTTACGAGTCTGTGGTCCACCAAGGATTGTTGCCGAACTTCGCGATGCGCACACGCTGGCAGGCGCACCGGTACGTCCTGCGCCAATCGATGGAATACTTCCAGAACGACTTTGCAGGTCGCGTGTCAGCAAAAGTGATGCAGACGTCCGTTGCCTTGCGCGAAGCGGTGATGAAGGTCGCGGAGGTTATGGTCTACGTCGGTGTGTACTTCACCGGCGCCGTCATCGTATTTGCCGCAACAGATCTACGTCTCACCGCGCCGATGCTGATATGGCTTGCAGGTTACATTGTCGCGATGCGTTATTTCGTGCCACGCCTTGGTGTTATTTCTACTGCGCAGGCCGACGCGCGATCCCTTATGACTGGGCGCATTGTTGACAGCTATACCAACATCGCAACCGTCAAGATGTTTGCCCATTCCGACCGCGAAGACGCCTATGCCAAGGACAGCATGAACCTCTTCCTAGGCACGGCTTACCGCCAGATGCGCCTTGCGACGATGCTAACGGTGGCACTCAATGCCTTGAACGCGTTTTTGCTGTTCACTGTCACTGGCCTTGCCATCTACCTTTGGACCATCGAAGCCGTCACGGTCGGTGCGATCGCGTTGTCGGTCGGGCTGGTGCTGCGCATGCAAGGCATGTCGCACTGGATCATGTGGGAAGTCGCAAGCCTGTTTGAAAACATTGGCGTCGTCAAAGACGGCATCGAAGGCATCGCCCGCGAGGTTGCTGTCGTCGATGCCCCAGACGCAAAACCGCTCGCCGTCAGTGATGGTGCAATTCGATATGAGAACATCTGTTTTAACTACGGCAAAATGCGTGACAATGCGACGGGTGGGATCATCGACAATCTGTCGTTGACTATTCGTCCAGGTGAAAAAGTCGGTCTTGTCGGGCCATCAGGTGCGGGCAAGTCGACACTGGTAAACGTTTTGTTGCGCTTTTACGATCTCGAAGACGGACGCATTACCCTCGACGGTCAAGACGTCTCGAAAGTCACACAAGAAAGCCTGAGATCTTCAATCGGAATGGTCACGCAGGACACCTCACTGTTACACCGGTCCGTGCGCGAGAACATCGTCTACGGACGTCCCGATGCCGACGATGCGTCCATGATTGCAGCCGCAAAGAAGGCCGAGGCGCATGACTTCATTCAGGGTCTTGAGGATTTGAAGGGCCGTAAGGGCTATGACGCCCATGTCGGTGAACGTGGCGTCAAGCTATCTGGCGGCCAACGCCAGCGTATCGCAATCGCGCGCGTGCTGTTGAAAAACGCTCCGGTCCTGATCCTCGATGAGGCAACCAGCGCTTTGGACAGCGAAGTCGAAGCCGCAATTCAGGACCAACTTGTCAACTTGATGGATGGCAAAACAGTGATCGCGATTGCACACAGGTTGTCGACGATCGCCGCGATGGATCGACTGGTCATCATGGACAATGGTGCCATCGTCGAACAGGGCAGTCATCGGGATCTGCTTGACCGCGGCGGGCTGTACGCCAAGCTTTGGGCCCGCCAGTCTGGAGGCTTCCTCGCGCCTGCGGAAGCTGCCGCCTAATACTTAGAAAAGATCGACCCACCCTCGGAATCTGAAAAAACCGAGAGTGGGTCGAGCGATGATTAGGTTTTCAAGCCATTATCCTAATGGTCACACATGACCTACAAATGCGCGAGGAACCAATCGCGTGCCTCACCACCTGCCGTATCGAAGCCTGCGATGTAAGCGTCGAAGTGACCGCCGTCCATCGCCACCAGCTTCTTAGGCTGCAACGCTTTCTCATATGCTTCAAGCGCCTGGTCAGCGACGGTCAGATGATCGCTCAACGCCACGACCATCAAGAGCGGTGTCGGACTGATGTGGGCAATATGCGCGCCGGGCTCATAGCCAAGGAACATCTCAACCGACCGCAACGTCACTTCGTTCTTCCATGACGGTGCACGCGTCTTTCCGGTTTCAGTAAACCACGTCCAACTGTCAGCCGTCGGCAACGCGGCAGGCCCTGCTGGATCTTCGCTCACGACCGGCATCATGGCCGGCGGCTCACCGGCGTAGCGCTTGGCGCGATCGTCGGCGAACATGTCGTTCACCGGACCAATGATATCAGCGCGGATCAACCTGCGTGCATTGTGATATCCGCTGATCAACGGCACCTGACTGACGACACACTTCACACGGCGATCAATAGCGCCGACGACCAGCACATGCCCTCCGCTGTAGCTTGATCCCCAAATGCCGATACGGTCCGGGTTAGTTTCAGGCAACGTCTGGGCGTAGCTGATCGCATCGCGGTAATCGGCAACCTGCTGGTGGGGGTCGATTTCCTGGCGCGGCAGGCCGTCGCTGGCGCCGAAATTGCGGTTGTCGAAAACAATCGCGGCCATCCCTGCGGCTGCAAACAGTTCGGCAAACCTGTCGAGATACATTTCCTTCACGGCCGAATAGCCGTGCGCCATTACGATAGTCGGAAAGGGTCCACTGCTGCCGTCGGGCCTGTAATGCCAGCCGCGTAGAATTGTTCCGTCCTCAGCTTTGAATTCAATATCACTTCGCATGTCTGCCTCATCAAGTTGTCAGCGTTTCCGGCTGAGACCTTAAACGGACAACGTTAGATGTGGGGAATTATGTTTGCTGCACAGCACAACGAACCTACCAGCGAAGACCCGTCATAGCGGCCACTGGTGCGAAGTCATGGTTGTCAAACAAGCGCCGAAGTTCCGTCTCATCAAGCTTATGCGGATCGTCGGTATGAATTGCGCTGGCGATAAAGACAGAGCGAACACCAGCGGCGGCGGCACCCTTGATGTCCGTCAGCACGCCATCACCGATCGCAAGAATGCGCTCTTTGGCAACGGGCCCATCGCGCAACTCTGCAACAACTTGGTCCACACGGTCATAAATCGGCAGATACGGCTTGCCGGCATAGGCCACTTCGCCGCCAAGCTTTTCATACTCAGCAGCAATGGCACCGGCGCAGTAGATGATTTTGCCGCCACGCTCGACGCGAATATCCGGATTGGCACAAACCATCGGCAATCTGGCTGTCTTCAGTTTCTCCAGCGGCCCGATGTACATCTGCGGCGTCTCTTTGGTGTCGTCAAACAGCCCCGAGCACACGATCGCCTCCGCGTCTCCGGGTGCGGCACGCGTAACGGCCAAGCCTTCAAGCAGCGGAATGTCGCGCTCGGGCCCAATATGATAGACAGGAATTTCGCCGAGATCGGCAATCAGGCCACGTGCAGCATCACCAGACGAGACGATCGCATCCCAGCACGCGCGTGGCACACCGATTTTATCGAGTGCTGCGGCAACACTGTCTCCAGGCCGTGGCGCATTCGAAAGCAACACCACCGTGCCACCGCTCTTGCGAAACTTCTGGCATGCATCGACAGCGCCAGCGAACGGTTCAACGCCGTTGTGCATCACACCCCAGATATCCATCAGCCAGACATCAACGTCGGCACTAAGTGGAGCAATGGAGGGAATAATTGGTATCGCGCTCGGCGCGGGAGCAGAGGATGTTGTCATGACGAACTGCCTAGCTGTCTGAGGCACCAAGCGCAAGGCAGCACGGGTGTCCAAAACCCACATAGTGTTACTAACGCGCGGCCTCCCAATCGATCGGCCCCAGGTGCGCGCTGGGAACAATCACCCCTACACGCTCATCCGGTCGGGGCACGTACGCCTCCGACGTTAATGCCGCCAAGCCAAGGACGCCGATCGGATCGGCGGCAAGCCGCAACTGGCTCCACAAGTGATATTGTGCCTCGACAATCGCCGCGTCCGAGACGACCACGGCGTCCGACAAAGACTGCTGTGCTAAGCGGAATATTTCAGGTGCCAGCCGTCGCGTGCCAGGCCCGCCGACTGTAAGACCACTAACCTCGACCCGGCGCAGATGACCCACACGTAAAGATTGGTAAAGAGCAGCCGCGCGTTGGGCTTCAACTGCCACGAGCTTGACGCGGCCTTGCGACCACTCAACGAGCCCTGCCATAGTTGCGCCGGTTGCAACCGGAACTATCAGCGTATCGATCTCGCTCTGGTCATCGTTAATCTGCCCCGCCAATTCCAAACCAATTGTCGCCAGTCCTTGCCGGGCAACATGAGAACGCCTTGGATCATAAAGTACACCACCAAAACGGCGAGCCCACTTTTGTGCGGACCGTCTTCGATGTGTTTCACCGCGTGAATCGAAGATAAGTTCCGCGTTAGCGGCACGCATGCGCGCGACTTGGGCATATGGTGTTGTTGTCGATATATGTAGCCGCGCACGCAGACCGCGCTGGCGCGCCACATGCGCAAGCGCCATAGCCTCATCGGGGGCACAGGCAGAGACAATTGTCGAGACGTCCGCATCAATCGTCTGACAGTACGCCGACGCAGCCCGCATCTTTGCGTTGCTGCAGTACTGCAATAGCTCCAACTTTAAAGTAAGCGGCGCACACGACAGGCCAAAGTCGGACGCATCCACGACCTGCACGGGTGTCTGGCGCACAAACGAGTTAAGCCGTCGCGCAAAACTTGCAAGGCTTGAATGTTCAGTCGTCTTAAGCATTGTTGCCGCCAAATGGCCTGACACGGTTTTGCACATCAGGTGTGCCCAGACCCAATCTAACGCGCACGGCAGTGAGGTACTACTGCAACGCTCAGATGCGGTTTATGCGTCCCGCTCACGCAAACATGACCCAGTCCATTAAAAACCCCAAACGCTGCCACAGGACTGCCTCAGACTCCGTGTTGCTGAGGCCATCGACGGATCGCAGTCAGGAAAACCGTTCCATCAGCGTGAAACGGCGATCGACAAGGCGGCGCGCGATTCAAACAACACAGAAGATACGAAGAACACGGGGATCACTCGAATTCGAGGATTGAATGCTGCGCTGCAAACTATGCCGCGCCGACCCGTGATCCGTTCAGAGTTTAAAAGGAAGACGACTTAAATGACGCAACTTTCTGATCGTGAACGCATTCTTTCGCATGGACTCGGCGTGGCGAGTACTGAAGGCCTTGATGCCCTCTCCATCGGCGAGCTGGCTCGCAAGCTAGACGTCGAGCGAAGTGGTCTCGACGTCCATTTTTCCTCCAAGACCAGCCTGCAACTCGGCGTCCTCGAGCAAGCAGCGGCGATGTTCCAAGCCGATGTTGTCGAACCGGCGCAGCAGGCACCGGACGGCCTGGCGCGCATCCAATCCCTGTTCGACCGCTGGATTGCCTGGTCCCTCTCGCCGCGCCTCAAGGGTGGCTGTCCGTTTGTGCATGCCAGCAACGAGAACGCCAGCCTGCCCACTGACGTTCGTGCCAAACTGCGCGAATTCCTCGACACGTGGACGGCACTGTTTACCGAAGCCATTGCCGTCGCCAAGCAGGAAGGGACACTCTCGAAGGACGCGGAGCCCGATCAACTTATTTTCGAAATATACGGACTCTATCTCAGCCACCACTTCTGGCACTGGTCGATGAAGGATGGCAACGCCAAGGCCCGCACGATGATGGCGTTCAACCGGCTGCTTGAAGGGTGATGATGAATATGAATAAGCCCAAACCTACAGCTCCGGCATTATTGGCAGATCGGTGTTGGCAGGGACGGCATCGGCAGAGGTTAGCATGGCGTGCACCTGACCACCGTGACGCACATGATGGTTGAAAAAATGCACAAATAGGAGACGCCGCGGCTTCTCGATGTCCCGTCCTGGTGACGTAGAATGCAACGTCAAACTGTCATTGGGCACGTCGTCTCACAGCTACACTAAGGCGCGTCGACGGTCGCCGCCGGTTTATAATCCTTCGACCACATAGGTAGCGTCCCGCTACCTACAAACTTTCGATAATCCAGTTTGCCAATTTGCATATCGAACTGCAAAGGTTTTACTTTCGCGGCAAACGGCCCATACCCACGTCCGGTTTTGGTCGCGTTCAATGTCAGGCGCAATTGATAACTTCCCGCTTCGAAATCTAAAATGCGCTCTATGGTTTCGTCGTCGCGCGGGTAGAACTGCACATCCTGTGAGACAGACGCTTTTCCAGACAGAGATATTGGCGCAAATGCTTGCCCACGTTCATCACCCCATGCGCCGACACGCGC
>JAJFHI010000209.1 GCA_021775715.1 Hyphomicrobiaceae bacterium
AGAAGCCCAAGCCGATGACCACGAACCCGTCGTCGTGACTTGCGGAGCGAAAAACAAAATCCAAAGGTCGCCGAAGAAATGACGGGCCAACGCCATGCGTCATTAACGGTGATGCCTCTGACTGGGGCCGAAATTCACGAAGTTCTCGATGACGTCGCACAACTGCGCATCGCAGTATTTCGTGACTGGCCGTATCTCTATGACGGCACGCTGGACTACGAACAAAAGTATCTCGCCACGTTCGCGGCTGCGCCGGGTGCGGTTTGTGTTATTGCCAAAGACGGCGATATGATTGTTGGTGCGTCGACAGCGGCTCCCATGCGCGAACATGCCGATGAATTCGGTGAACCCTTCCGGGCGGCGGGCTACAACATCGATAATATTTTCTATTGCGCCGAGAGCGTTTTGTTGGCGGACTATCGCGGACATGGCCTCGGGCACGCATTTTTTGACGCGCGCGAAGCACACGCAGTCCGGCTCGGTGGTTTTAGGCATTCGACATTCTGCCGCGTCATCCGCCCCGACGACCACCCGATGAAACCGGCCGACTACCGCCCGCTCGATAGCTTCTGGCGCAAACGTGGGTATCAGCCAGCAGACAGTATTGTTGCGACTTATGATTGGAAAGACGTCGACACCGATGGTGAGACGAGGAAACAGATGCAGTTCTGGATCAAAGATCTCGGGGCGCGATCATGACGTCGCCAGGTTCGGTTAAATTCGCCGCCGCGCAATATCCGATCGGCGAACCCAACACGTCATTTGATTGGCAAGACAAGGTCGAACAATGGGTTGTAGATGGGGCCGCCACCGGTGCCGAACTGTTGGTGTTTCCGGAGTACGCGGCGATTGAGCAGGCGGCCACATTCGGACCTGAAGTAGCAGGCGATCTCGAAAAGACACTATCGGCGGTGGCTTCGATCGCTGGCGAGCGGGTTGCGTTCCACACCGAGCTGGCCGCAAAGTATGGTGTTCATATCCTTGTTGGCAGCGGTCCTGTCGAGCAGGCGCCCGGCCGCATCACCAACGCCGCACAGCTTATAACACCGACAGGTGCTGTCGGCACCGCGACCAAGTCAATGATGACACCGTTCGAAAAGGACTGGGGTGTTGTCGGTGGTGAAGCTCTTGCAGTATTCGACACATCGCTTGGGCGAATCGGCATAGCGATTTGCTACGACAGCGAGTTTCCGGTTTTGGTGCGCGCGATGTGTGTGGCCGGCGCAGACGTGATCCTCGTTCCCTCCTGCACCGAGCGGATTTCTGGTGCATACCGCATCACGACCGCGGCCCGTGCCCGAGCCCTGGAAAACACCTGCGCCGTCGTGGTCAGCCCGACGGTTGGCGACGCGCTGTGGTCACCGGCTGTCGATGTCAATGTAGGCCGCGCCGGCATCTATGTGCCCGCTGAACATGGCGTTTCAGACGATGGCGTGATTGTAGAGGGCGAGTTGAACAAACCGGGTTGGGTCACCGGTGAGGTTGATTTTCTGGGTCTGCGGCGCCTGAGAGACGGTGGAGAGATGCACAATGCCGCCGATTGGGCTCACCAGCCTGGCGGTGACGCACCCATGCCCGACGTTGAAGTTGTGGATCTCAGATAACGCGATGGTTTTTTTAAGAAACGGCGACGTTTGCGGGGTTTCACGAGGCCTGAGAACTCTGGTATAGACCCGTCACCTCAAGGGCGCAGCATGACGTCGCCTGGGGGCGCATAGCTCAACTGGTTAGAGCTGACCGCTCATAACGGTCCGGTTCCAGGTTCAAGTCCTGGTGCGCCCACCAATACTTTCTCTATAGATGTACCACAGTTGATGACATCAACGACAAGACCGATATAGTTCCGTTTCTCGCAAAACGGAGCCCCGACATGACCGACGCCACCGACTACACGCCACCTAAAATCTGGACTTGGGATAAGGAAAACGGTGGCAAGTTTGCGAGTATCAACCGTCCGATTGCGGGGCCGACGCATGACAAAGATCTGCCCGTCGGCAAACAACCGCTTCAGCTCTATTCGTTGGCGACACCGAATGGTGTGAAGGCGGCGGTCATGCTGGAGGAGCTACTGGCACTCGGCCACGCCGGCGCGGAATATGATGCCTGGTTGATTGAAATCAACGACGGCGACCAGTTCTCAAGTGGCTATGTGGCAGCAAATCCCAACTCAAAGATCCCGGTGTTGATGGACCACAGCGTTGCCCCACCAAGGCGCGTCTTTGAGTCCGGATCGATCCTGCTTTACCTTGCCGAAAAATTCGGCGCCTTTCTGCCGACCGATCCCAACAAGCGCACGGAAGCACTGAACTGGCTATTCTGGCAGATGGGCAGTGGGCCGTTCCTTGGCGGCGGCTTCGGTCATTTCTACGCGTATGCACCAACCAAAATTGAATACGCCATTGATCGCTACGCCATGGAGGTCAAACGCCAACTCGACCTACTCGACCGCCATCTGGCCGACAACGAGTACATGGCAGGCGATGAGTATTCAATCGCCGACATGGCGATTTGGCCGTGGTATGGCGCGATGGTGCGAGGACTTCTCTACGACGCCGGTGAATTCCTGCAGGTTGACGAGTATACACACGTCCAACGCTGGACTGCGCACATATTCGAGCGCCCGGCCGTCAAGCGCGGACGCATGATCAACCGCAATTGGGGTGATCCTAAAAGCCAACTCCACGAACGCCATGACGCCGGCGATTTTGAAACCAAGACGCAAGACAAACTTGAGCCGTCCGTCTGACGCCACAGACACGGGCTCGGAGGCTCACTTACGAGAAAATGAAATCGTTTCCCGCACCTTGATTGTCAGGTTGCGGTTGTTTCCGGCACGCGACCCAAACGGTTCAATTCCAGCGAATCGTTTGGACGATGTTTTTATATGCCCCGTTCTGCCGGAATGTCTGTCCGCGACACTTTCTAAACATATTGACGTCTGCAAGCGGTAGATAGCAACAATAAACAACGGGGCGAGAAACAGCATGTTATGTGGGTGGAACAATGGTTATCGGCGCAGCGGATCATCACGTGGAGATGATCGAACAAGACCATATCGTGTGTCAAATTCAGGGCCGAATTCGCGTATACATTTAGCGTGATACTTGATTGAGATAGAGAGATTTAATGTCTTTGATCGCCCTCAAAGATTATGTTCCGAATGAGCGTATTTCATACGCGGATCATGTTCGGCTGTTGGAAAAAATTGGTCGCGCGCCGATTACCGCGCTGCTGATCTCTGATGGCCGCCCGGGCCATTTCCGCCTTTCCGAAGGTGTGTTGGCTGCGATCGGAAAATATCGCCCGGTTCGCATCAAACGTCTGAACCTTACCCGTCCGAAGTGGATGCCGCCCCGCGTGCTCGCACAGCTGACCAATAGTCGGCTCGCTCCTGAGACGATCCTTCGCCAAGTCTATGGTATTCGCGCTGAAGATGTTCCAATGGCCGACCTTATTGTTTCTTCCGGCGGCGATACGTTGGCGGCCAACGTCGCGATCAGGAAGCTGCACCCCGAAGTTTCGAATATCTTCTACGGTTCTTTGCGCAGTTATCACAGCGAAGATTTCACGACCGTCCTGACCTCGAATATCGCAGACGCCGGCCGGCCAAATCACTGCGTGACGTTGAAACCCAGCGACATAGATAACGCTCCGCTTAGGTTTCGCCCTGGCACATCTGCGACCGGGCGGCCAACTGTACCGCGCCGTGCCGGCTTAATCATCGGCGGTCCTGCTGGCTTGATCGTTTACAAAAAAGAAGACTGGGATCGCTTGTTCCAGTTTATCCGCGACCTTCACAGCCAGTTCGGGACGCGGTGGACGATTGCCAACGCACCACGCACACCAAAACATATATCTGACCATCTAGCGGAAGTGGCAGCCGATCCCGATAATGGTGTCGACAGCTACATCGACGTGCGCACTTCCGGGCCAGGAAGCCTGGCGCCGCTCTATGAGACATCAGAAGCAATTGTCTGCACTGCAGATTCTAGCTCTGGTGTTTCGGAAGCCGTTTGGGCGCTGCGCCCCTGCGTCGCTGTGATGCCCTCCAGTGGAATGTTATCTGCAAACGAGAAGGACTACCGGGCCTGGCTCTCGGGCGAAAACTGGACGCGCGACGTCGCCATCACCGATCTGTCGCCGTGGCGCTTCATCGAGGCATATCGTTGCATTGAGACGTTGCAGTCTGATCCGTTTGAGCAACTCGCAGAACAACTGCAACCTTACCTGCCGGATATTCTGGCGGCTGGTTAGAAACCTCTTGTGCTCACGCTAGTCCTCCCTGCGGTCGGGCTCCGCGCGGGCCGGGAACGATTCAGACGCTCGCTTGTCGCTCGCATCATCGCACCCGGGTACCACGCATTGAGATTGAGCAGGGGTAAACAGCGGTCGTGCCATACGGCAACATTTAGCGGTATTCACTCGGCAGATTGCCGGCATCCACGCCTGTGTGTTCCGGACAAACTGCTCAAGGAAAACGTTTATGCCAGAGGCCACGACCGTGGCCCGGCGCAAGCGCCGCGCCGCCGGAGGTCTGAGCGGCAGCGAGGAATAACCGCGAGGCAAAATCAACACCGCGTGATCGTCACCTTGGCGCCCGGTTGTATGTGCGATAGCTCTGGTATTCTTTCTGCCAAATCACCTTCTATGTGTGCCAGCACGTTGCAGGGGCGCGGCAATCGGATCTCTTTTGGTCCCGAAATTGGTGTCGGTCCGAACGGTACAATGATGCGCGCCTCTTCCGCCCAGATGTAGACATCGCCGAGCACGCCACTCAGACGCGCTCCACGCTCGCGTCCGTACGCCATGGGTAGCTCGAAGTGCAACGACTGTCCCCACGTCTCAGCTACGCCGTAGAGCGGCAATCCGGCCCACAGGCGCGCTGCGGTCTCCGTTGGCAGGAGACCCGCCGTCAGCGTCACCCGGCCGACCTTGATCGCAATCAACCGTTTACTCCGCGCACCAACCGGCTTGCCGGAATTGGCCGAGGCGGGCGAATTGGTTTTTCTGAGCAGATTCGTTGGCATCACCATATTCTCAAAACAAATCGGGCCGGCACGATGACATGCCAGCCCGAATGGAAACAATTGTTGCAAGAGTTGGCCAGACTCATTTCAGCCTGTTGTTGCAGATCACTCTGTTGGCGGCGGACCAAACACAACGACGGCGTTCAGGCCACCGAATGCAAATGAGTTCGACATCGTGTATTTGACGTCCATGTCGCGGCCCTCGTTCGGAACATAATCGAGATCGCATTCCGGGTCTGGTTCATGAAGACCAATTGTCGGCGGCACCCAGTCTTCCTGCATGGCTTTAATGCACAGCGTCGCTTCGATACCACCACCAGCACCCAACGGGTGTCCTGTCATGGACTTTGTCGATGAGATCGCAAGTTTCCTCGCATGGTCGCCGAACACCTCCTTGATGGCATTCGTTTCGTTGACGTCGTTGACGGCCGTCGCGGTACCATGGGCGTTGAGATAGTCGATGGCGGTTGGTTCCAGCCCAGCGTTAGCAAGTGCCATCTTCATGGCTTCACGTGGACCTTCGACGCCTGGATTCACCATGTCGCGGGCATCCGACGTTGTCGCGTAGCCTTTGAGTTCAGCGAGGATCGTGGCGCCACGCGCTATGGCGTGGTCGTAGCTTTCAAGAACCAGAAGGCCCGCACCCTCACCCAGAACTGTGCCGTTTCGGTTTTTCGAGAACGGGAAGCAGCCTTCAGGTGATAACACGTGCAACGCCTGCCAGGCTTTCATGGTGCCATAGTTGATCACGGATTCTGATGCACCGGCGATGGCAACATCAACAAGGCCCTGCTGTATGTAATCACGTGCCTGGCCGATGGCATGGGTTGCCGTCGAACATGCTGAGCAAGTTGCAAATGTCGGTCCGCGAATACCGAACTCGATCCCGACGTGGGCGGCCGCTGACGACCCAATGATTCGTAGAAGTGTTAGAGGGTGGGTTGCGCGCTTGTTGTCGATAAACAGGTCACGGTAGGCTTTTTCAAAAGTGACAAGGCCACCGGCGCCTGAGCCGACAATACACGCCGAGCGATAAGGATCGACGAATGGTACTTCGAGGCCCGCTTGCTTGACGGCTTCGTCTGCGGCGGCAGCCGCGTACCAGGAAAAGCGGTCGGCGTGCAGGATAATTTTATCGCGTGAAAAATGCTTCAACCGCGCCTTGTGATCAAAGTTTTTGATCTGCGCTGCTATCTTGATCTTCAGGTCTTCCAATGGAAAGCCTTCAAGTGGACTGACGCCCGACTTGCCAGCTTTAACACCAGCCCAAAGCTCATCCACTGTTTCACCGATTGGCGTGACGGCGCCAAGCCCCGTCACGACGACACGACGTGCGCCGTTCGCTTCTGCCATAACTCTACTAAGTCCTTATAAGTTAGGGTCCGGTTTATTGCCGGACCCCGAAACCTGCAGGGCAGAATCGTTGCCCGAAATCTATTTAATTCACGCGTTGCGCGGGAATGTCATTGCCGACGTGTTTATGCAGTTGCAGCAGAGCCGCCATTGCCTTCGACAAGCGCCTTTACCTTCTCGACGACCGATCCGACCGTCTTGAAATCTTCAACATCGTCATTCGCGTTGTATGGAATTTCAATACCGAAGGTATCTTCGATATCGAAAACTATCATCGCGAGGTCGAGAGATTCGATCTTGAGGTCCGTCAGGTTCGTCGACATACCAATGTCGTCCTGGGGCTCTTTCATGTGTTTCTTCAGGATCTCGATGATCTTGGTTGCGACTTCGTCCATTTTGCTTTTTTACCCCTTCGCAGTAAGAGCCGGGGCCCTTCGATACTTGAAACCGAGTTAAATATCAGGGCGATGCGCCCCGAATACTTTCGCGTCACATATCCCTAAACGTTTCCCAAGTCCAGCCACTGAGCCAGTCCTGTGACAGCACGTAACTGGGCTTTTACCGCAATAAGTGTGCCGAATAAGTTCCCTAGGCAACAGCCTGGCACTTTCCCACCCTATCGAACGGAGCCGCACGCTGGCATTCAAACGTAAATAAGTGTTCAATGTAACCAAATGTTTGCAGCCAGAAAAACGCTGAGTGCGGAGTTTTTGTGGTCACTTGCTACCAACGACTGAGTGTCGATAAATCCAACAAACACGGCACCTTGGGAGGATAACTTCAAATGGCGAATTCAGAGGGTTTCGGCAAGAATGCCGGAGATTCAGCCTCCACGCCAACACACCCTTGGCTCAAGCGGTATCCAGCTGATGTCAATTGGCATCAGACCTTCGAGGCACATCCGTTGCCTGAACTTATGGATAGGGCCGTCAAAAAATACGCAAGTTTGCCGTGCACGACCTTTCTCGGAAAAACGCTAACGTTTGCCGAAATGGGACAGTTGGTTGATCGCACAGCTGCAGGCTTGCAGAAATTCGGCATAACCAAAGGCATGCGTGTTGGTCTGTTTTTGCCGAATTGCCCGACCTTCGTCATTTACTATTTTGCCATTCTCAAGGCCGGCGGCACCGTCGTTAACTTTAATCCAC
>JAJFHI010000210.1 GCA_021775715.1 Hyphomicrobiaceae bacterium
ATCAACTGGTGCGCTGACGGAGGCAGGTCAATTGATCGTTCGAACTGAAAACGGAGAGACGTTCCTCGAAGGTTCAGTCGACAATGTCGATGGTGCGGACTTCGCTATTAAGATTAGCGGCAAGACCGATTTGAATGACGACGACTTTGTCGCGTAATTTACCCAAAATGTATTAAATTACGTTGCAAAAATATAAGGATGGGGCAAAATGAATTAATTGCCCCATCCGGATTGTTCCCCGGAATTCTATTGTAAAAGTTGCCTGGGAGTATGTTGCAAATGAAAAAGCGGGGGAAAAGCAATTCAGCTGGTGATTTGAAATCACCCGCAGCAGCCTTAACCGGAATAAAGTCGACAACAGGTTTCATATTTTTGTTGTCCGGCGTGGTTAACATCCTGGCGCTTACTGGCGCCATGTACATGTTGCAAATCTATGACCGCGCTCTCACCAGTCAAAGCATCCCGACGTTGCTTGCCTTATCCATGTTGGCTATTGGCCTTTATATGTGCCAGGGCGTTCTTGACGTTGTGCGGTCGCAGATTTTCGTCCGTCTCGGCGCGCAGTTTGATAAAAAACTATCACCAATCGCGCACAAGGTGACGATTGATATGCCACGCTTTGGGTTTTCCATGGCGGAGGCGAAGGAGCGTGGCCGCGACGTTGATACAATCCGTAATTTTCTTGCCGGACAGGGGCCCCAGGCGATATTCGATTTGCCGTGGATGCCGCTCTACGTTGTTTTCATTTATTTCTTGCATCCGTGGCTGGGAACAATGGTTATTGCTGGCGCAGTTGTTTTGGCCAGTCTCGCGCTATTGACAGAAATTCTGACAAAAAAGAAGAGTCAAAGTACCAACCGCTCAGAAATAAAGCGGTCCAATTTGTCAGATTCCCACACGCGCCATTCGGAAGTTATTCGCTCAATGGGATTGTCCGGTCGCGCTGTTGACCGGTTCGAGAAAGTCAACTCCGAACACCTGCAATTGCAGACATCGACAAATGATGTCGCTGGAACTTTAACTGGACTTTCCAAAGTCCTGCGCATGATGTTGCAATCTGCCGTTCTTGGGCTTGGTGCTTACCTGACAATTCAGGGCGACTTGACTGCAGGCTCCATCATTGCAGCTTCTGTTGCGTCGGCACGGGCTTTGGCGCCGATCGATTTGGCCATCAGTAAATGGAAGAGCTTTGTTGCAGCCCGCCGCAGTTACAGCAGGCTTGGTGAAACGCTTAGTGCCATCGATGCAGAGGAAGCCTTCGTAGAATTACCGGCTCCGGTCAAAAGCGTTCATATAGAAAAGATTACGGTCGCAGCGCCGAGTTCAGGCGCCGTTCTGATCAGTGATGTCGCAATGGATTTGAATGCGGGCGATGCGGTTGCAGTGATCGGACCATCGGGAGGTGGCAAGACCAGT
This sequence comes from Hyphomicrobiaceae bacterium, assembly GCA_021775715.1. GTDB lineage: Bacteria > Pseudomonadota > Alphaproteobacteria > Rhizobiales > Hyphomicrobiaceae > JAJFHI01. The sequence goes on from JAJFHI010000210.1 coordinate 1,417, forward strand.
TTCGTGCGCGGGGTAACAGGTGTGTGGCCGCTGGTGCGCGGCAGCGTCCGCTTCGATGGCGCGGGAATCGAGCAATGGCGTCCCGACGATCTCGGCCAACACATTGGTTATGTTCCGCAGGATGTTTCACTGCTCGATGGCACAATCGCTGAGAATATTTCTCGATTTGATCCTGAACCAACAAGTGAGAAAATTATTGCTGCCGCGCAATCTGCCGGTGTGCATGAGATGATTGTTCGTCTGAGCAACGGTTATCAAACCGAACTGGGCGCCAATGGAACGTCGCTTTCTGCCGGGCAACGACAACGCGTGGCTCTTGCACGTGCGCTTTATGGCGATCCGTTCCTGGTTGTGCTTGATGAACCAAACTCAAATCTCGATGCCGATGGCGATCAGGCTTTGACGATGGCAATTGAAAGCGTGAAGGCGCGCAATGGCATTGTTATTGTAATCGCGCACCGTCCAAGCGCGATCGTCGCCTGCGATCTGGTTGGTATAATCAAGCAGGGCCGGCTCGCGGCGTTCGGGCCGAAAGAAGAAATTTTTGCAGACCAAGCGACACCGAAGCAGAAGGTTCCAGCCGCCGCGCAGCAACGCCAGGAAATGCGCGCTGTAGAGCCCCACTCAGCAGCTTAATTAGGAGAGAGCAGAAATGGCACCTCCCAATACCGTTCGTGAGGAAGATATCGGAGCTGATGGAAAGCTCCGGCGCAAGTACGAGCTGGAAGAGGCTGCCGGGTCGCGCGTAGGAGCCAAGCTTACGTTTGGAGTGCTGCTTTCGAACGCCGTAATGGTTATCAAATCAATATTTTTCGGTGGGGAAGAAGAAACAAACGCTGCGTCGAAGACGGCGACGAACGACCAACAGTTAGCTGGCGAGATCGTCGACGATAGTCCGCGGGTGCCATCCCTTAAACTTGTCCATAACAATGAGAAGACGAACGACCAGCCCGTTGAAGAGTTGCAACCGTCAAAAAACGTCAATGTGCCATCGCGTTTTGACAGGGAAAATTTGAACGATAATGGTGGTCGGGTTACGGTTCAGTCCGCGCCTTCAAATTCAAATGCTCCCGAACCTTCGAACGTGATCCCATTGCCGATCAATCCTGTTTTTAATTTGGTGCAGGGTGTAAGCGGCGCGTCATCTGGGGGATCAGGTGGCGGTGGGCGCCGCGATAATCAGCAGGATGACAGAGAAAATCTGTCGGACGTCGGCGGCGATGAGATGTCGGATAATCCAGTTGTGACAACGACTGGCGACGACAGCATGCCACCACCCACCGATCGAACGCCTAATCGCGCGCCGGGTATCACCGCATCGGTTTCGCTGAGAGATCTCTATCTTAACCAGTCGGTCATCATCAGTATGTCAGCCTTGCTTGTTGGCGCTTTCGACCCTGATGGCGATGCGCTGGCTGTTGAGAATCTGGTTGTTTCCGGTGGCACCATTACAGAAGTCGAAGATGGGAACTGGATGTTCACACCGACCGATGGTTATCTCGGTGGCGTTACATTCAGCTATGACGTTGTTGACGGTGAGTACGGAGTTGAACAGGTAGCCCGGTTCGAACTTTTACCGATTCCCGGAGATAGTTTTTTTGGGACGGACGGTGACGACCGGATCATTGGTACGCCTGGTCGCGATCGCATCGAAGGCCGCGATGGTGACGATACCATCATTGCGCGCCAGAGCAGCGACGTGATTGATGCGGGCGCCGGTGACGATCGCGTTATCGCAGGCGACGGTGATGACATTATCTACGGCGGAGATGGCAATGACGTAATTTTTGCCGGTGCTGGCGATGATTTTGTCGTTGGTGGTGCAGGCGACGACTTCCTGTCCGGGGAGGACGGAGACGATGTCCTCTTTGGTGAGGACGGCGATGACACGATATTGGGCGGCGATGGGGCCGACAGCCTATTTGGCGGGGAGGGTGACGATGACCTCCAGGGTGGTTCAGGCGGCGATCTTCTAGACGGCGGTGCCGGCGAGGACAAACTGACGGGCGGCGGCGGCCATGACATTTTGGTTGGCGGGTCCGGTGATGACATCGGTTTTGGCAGTGGCGGGAGTGACCTCTTTGTTTCGTTCGCGGCGGATGGCGATGACATTTACGACGGTGGTGATGGCACTGATACCTACGACTTTTCCGGTACAAGTGCCGACGCTGTGGTGGATCTTGTAGCTGGTCATGCTTCCAGCGATGATGTTGGTGAAGACCAGATTTCTGGAATTGAAGATATTGTAGGCGGCAGCGGAAACGACACACTTAGCGGAAATTCAGAAGCCAATAAAGTTGTTGGCGGTGCTGGCTCCGACGATATCGATGGCGGCGAAAATGATGATGTCATTGTAGCTTCTGTGGCAGATGGTAACGACACTTATGATGGCGGCACGGGAACGGACACCTACGATATGTCCGACACCTCCGCACCGGCCACGGTTGATCTCGGCGCAGGTCAAGCAAGCAGCGAAGATACTGGTGTAGATGAACTTGCGAACATCGAGAATGTTGTCGGCAGTCAGGGAGCTGATGACATAACGGGTGATGATGAATCAAACGAACTCTATGGCTGTAGCGGCGACGACGAAATCACCGGTGGCGGGGGTAGCGACTACGGACATGGTGGCGACGGTAATGACGTGTTTGTTGCTCACTCCGATGACGGCGACGATGACTATGACGGCTGGGACGGCGACGACACCTATGACGCCTCGAATACAACTGCAGATGCTACAATCGACCTTGCTCAAGGCTACGCTTCAAGTGATCAGATTGGCTACGATACGCTACACAACGTAGAAAACGCAGTCGGTGGTGAGGGTGATGACGTCATCGTCGCTAATGAAGAACAAAACGTTCTGGTTGGCGGCGGCGGCTTCGACATTTTTGTATTCCTGGAAGGTAATAAGAGTGGCAAGGGTGGTCACAACCGGGATCGCATCGATGACTTTGAAGTCGGCGACCGAATTGACGTGTCAGGCATTAGCGGTGATGCAGAGGACGATGGCTGGCAACGGCTAACCTTTAAATACGATCAGGCAACCTTTGACGGAGCTGGTCAGGTAATATTCCGCTACGAAGACGACGACGGCGAGGGCTTCACGTTGTTGCGGTTCAATTTCGACGACGATGGCTATGATGACGACGAAGACGAAGTTGATTTCGAGATTGAGATCATCGGGCGCGTTGAATTCAGTGACTACAACTTAATTACGTGATTGAGCGGAGTGCGGGCCGCTGGCGCGCATGGGAGTAGAACGTGATGATGCGCAAGACAGAAAATGACAATCGTCCTGCTGAGGGCGCGGAGCCGACTTCACAACAAAACCAGATGCCAGCCAAGCCTGCGCGTTCATTTTCAATTCGCGGGCGCATAATTTTTGCAACTGTGATGATGCTTGGTGTTGTCGGGGGAATGGGCGCATGGGCTGCAACCGCCGAGTTGTCCGGCGCTGTCATCGCGTCCGGCACAGTCGTGGTTGATAAGAACGTCAAGAAGCTTCAGCATCGCGATGGTGGCATTGTTTCCAAGATCAGTGTTTCCAACGGTGATCGCGTGAAGGCAGGACAACCTCTTATCGAACTGGATGACACGCAAATTCGCGCTGAAATTGGAATTGTCCGTGCCCAGTTGACAGACCTGATCGCGAGAAAAGCGCGGCTCATGGCAGTCGTTGAGGGTGCCGAGGCGATTACATTCCCCAAAGGCTTCACCGACACTGGGCCACATGCCAAGAAGGTTGCGAGTGCTGATAATCGGTTGTTTCAAGATGCGCGGACAAACCTAAAAGGTCAGAAAGATCAGCTTGAGCTTCAAATCCAGCAGTTGCAGGAAGAGATCTCGGGCATCGAGTCGCAACGCAATGCTAAAAACGGCCAGCTCCAAATTATGAGCCAGGAACTTGCCCAGATCGAGGAACTTTACAAAAAGAAACTGACGTCGGTGACGCGGCTTTATGCTCTACAACGTGAAGCCAAACGGTTGCGCGGTGAGCATGGTGGACTGTTGGCCCAGATTGCACGATCGAAAGGCAAGATCAGTGAGATCAAGTTGCAAATTTTGTCGCTCGGACAATCTTCTAAGCTTGAGGCGCAGCGCGAGTTGCAGGTGACGGAAGCCAAAATTTCTGAGCTGACCGAACGCAAATTTGCAGCCGAAGACCGTTTGATGCGAACAAAGATGCATGCGCCGATCGCAGGCCTCGTACATGAGCTTGGCGTGCACACCATCGGTGGTGTTGTGACAGCCGCGGAGACCGTGTTGCTGATCGTGCCTGAGGGTGAAGAGTTGACGATCGAAGCACGGATTGCACCAGTTGATATTGACCAGGTTGCTATCGGGCGCTCGACGAAGCTGATGTTTTCGGCATTCAACAAGGAACAAACCCCCGAGCTTGAAGGCCGCATCGTGCACATTGCTGCCGATGTGACGACCGACCCGCAGACGTCGCAAAATTACTATATGGGCCGTGTTGAGATCAGTAAGGAGTCGCGCGAAAAGTTGCGCGAGCTGGACCTGCTGCCGGGCATGCCGGTTGAAGTCTTCATCTCGACGGGCGCGCGCACAGCTCTGTCATATCTGGCAAAGCCCATCACCGACCAGTTCAACAGAGCCTTCCGCGAATATTGATTTGAGCTAGGCGGGGTTGTCAGGCCGAGATGAAAGCGGGCTCGCTTGCATTAAGGCTTGAAAACAGACTCCGAGCGGAATCTTGACGCACAGACGCCATCTCGCGTTGCTCCCACAGAGTCTGAAGCGCTCTAAGCGAATATCGGAACGCCGCTGAACTTCCCATTGAGAACGTCAGCGGCATTTGGATACTGCAGCCAATCCTCGATCACACTGGCGATCACCTGCCGGAAATCAGTTGTGTGAATCAAATTATCGGTATCGTCGAGCTTTGTCAGGCTTGGCGGCTTGCCAAAGTGGCCGCCCTTGACGCCATTTCCGATTGCGAACATCACGTTCGCGGTGCCGTGATCAGTTCCGAGATTGTCGTTCTCAGCGGCCCGGCGGCCAAATTCACTGAAGACAAGAACCATGACATCGTCGGCGCGACCCATGCGATCGAGGTCCTGCATGAAGGCGGACACGGCGTCGGAGAAATAAGTAAGCAAGCGTGCATGCTGGTCAGGCTGCTCAACGTGAGTATCGAAAATATTGTTGCGGAACGATGTGTAGTAGAGCCGGGTCGGCATCCGCGCCTCAATTAGAGATGCGTTTTTTGGGAGGTCGAGCTAAACAAGACAGTAATCTGTTGACGACTTGTAGTTTGACCTAGCTTCGCGGACTTGTTCTGACGCCTCCTCGGCGCTACGGGCGACATCGTGTAGAAAGTTCTGCGATGGATTGATCAATGCTTTGTCCAGAGTGGCGCCGGAATGCATTGGCTTGCCCTTTGGCACGAAGCGGTTTGGGTCATCGAAGACAACCGGTACATGCTTGCGACTGCGCACGGCCAGCGACTGTGTCGCATCAATGTTGACAATGGCGTTCTTTGTTCCCTCGGGAAGAAGCACGTCGGCGAGGCGGCCGACCCAGCCGTACGAAGCCCCGCTGTTGGGTGCAGCCGTGTGCCAATAGGCCATCGAGTTGAAGTGCGAGAACGAGGGTTGGGGATACCCGACGCCGTGGACAATCGCCATGCGGCCATCTTTGTATAGCCGGTCCATGCCCGCCATGCCGGAGTTCAGTCCAAACTGATCGTCGAGCTTGCGCAGCTTGTTCGGCTTGATACCTATTGTCGGACGCAGGCGGTAGTAGTCGTCATTGCCAAACGGTACGATGGTGTTGAGCCCATCGTTGCCGCCGGAGAGTTCCAGAACGACGAGAGTCCGCTTATCCGCATTGGCCTCGCGGGCATGGGCAAAGCCACCAAGGAACGGTGCTGCAAGCCCGTACACCGAGCCGAAAGCACCGAGACGCAGCAGGTTGCGGCGCTGTGTGTCGAAGATGTCCGTGTGTCTCATTGTATTCTCCGTTGCCCTGGCGGGCAGCTTTGGCGTTAGCCCAGTTGGTACTCGGGAAGGCTCATAATACGTTGCACTAGAACCCGCAGAGGATGTTCGAGATAGGACCTTGCGGTTGCAATGTCGTCGGTGCCAAGTTCGGTTTTCAAAATGAGGATCAGGTCGGCGCGCTGTTTGGCGCTCGCCGGAACAGCCATCATGCGTTGCAGAAAGTGGTCGACGACTTCGTCGACTGTTTTTAAGCCAGCGGCATCGACTAAGCCTGCGAGATCAAGGTCAGCGTTGTGGCGTGGGATCGGCTTGACCTTTTGGATGGCCATCTGCCAGCCGCGGTAACTGCCGTAACGTGTGTTGAAGTTTTGATCCATGTCGGCCATTTCGCTCGACATCGACATCTGCCCGCCGCTAGCGTCAGCCATCTTCGGCTTGGTTGCGTTCGATATGTTGGCGCCGTCGGCCAAGCGGTCGGAAACGATACGGATCAGAGGATCAACTGGGAATCGGTCATTCGGAATGTAGGTGATGTCCGGGAACATCAGATCGTAGGCGAAGTTGGCCCGCGCGATTAACAGACCCGGTGTAATCCAGGAGCGACCTTGACCCCAGCCGGCGACCGTTGGCGGGTTAAACAGGTGTTGGCCGAGCATACGCGTCGACGTGTTGAAGTCTGGCACTCCAGGAATGCGTGGGAGACCAAGTTTGCGATACGTACTGACGGTAAGCTCAACGGGGCTCTTGATATGAGATCCGACACTTTGCGGTGCGTAAAAATCGCGCGATAGGAAGATCGTCTGCAAAAGTGGCGCGATCTCGTATTTGTTGTCGCGAAGGACCTTGCCAAGTTTTGCAGTCAAGTCCGGCGATGGGTCCTCGCGCACAAAATAACGGTAGATCTTGGCGGCTATGAAATCAGCAGCCGGCGCCTCCAAAAGTATATCGACAACGTCGATACCGTTTAGCGGGCCCTTGCGACCAAGTACCGTTTTCTCACCGGCGTCCTGATCAGCCTTATTCACAACGAAGGTCAGATCTTTGTAGTTCCAACCGGTAAAGGCGCGCGCGGCTTCACGGATGTCGTGTTCACTATAGTGGCCGACGCCGAGCGTGAAGAGTTCCATGATTTCGCGCGCGAAATTCTCGTTGGGTGATCCCTTCACGTTCACACCGGCATCAAGGAACGACAACATTGCTGGGCTTTTGGCGGTAGCAATCAACAGTTCGCGAAAATTGCCAAGCCCGAGTTTGTGGAATGTCTCCAGCAGATGCAGATGTTTGCGATAGTCGCGGATCTTACTTTCGTTGACGGCGAAGTGACCATGCCAGAACAGCGCCATTTTCTCTTGCAGCGGCCGCGGTGAGCGCAGCATGCGATTGGCCCACCAATACGCAACGCGATCCGTTTCAAGGCGGCTGGCACGCAGCCAATAGAAAAAGCGATTGACGACGGGCTGTAGCCGACGGTTACCCGTTGGCTTGACCTTAATGCCCAACGCCTCACCATTTTGTTTGGCAAGTTTGGTTGTTGCGGGGCGACTTGGCGGGAAGGGCTCGAGGCCTGGATCGTGAATATCGGAATGATCGAACGGGGCAAGTGCGTCGGCACCAGCGCCTTCGAACAGGACAATCTGGCGAATGGCCGCTGCCGGACCGAGCGCTGCTAGCGCTGCGATCTGTTCGGGTGTTCCGCTAAAGCCTGCCCGCTCAAGCAAATGTGCGGCGGCCTTTGCGTCCCAATGTTCCTTTGCGATCGGTGTCAGGTCGCCAGCCCATGCAGCACGATTTGAGGTGTCGGCTGCCACCGCGCTGCAGCTGAGAGCCAGCGCGATTACGCTTGTGACAATACACTTCAGGAATTCGTTCATATCGGCCCTGTTTTGATTTAGCGTTTCCAAAATCGGCTTATCATTGTCGGCGTTGACCACCGCGTAGTAAATGCGAACTTTCGCGCATTAGATGTGTTTCGATTTTGCTCCGGGGCTGCACAAAAATGCAACAGCAATTTGTGGCACGTATTAACGTGAGCACGAGCAAATTAACGAGGTAACGCGATAACGTAACAGTAAGCGTGCATACATCACTCGTATCCGGTTCGGCATTCGTCCGCAAATCAAGTCGTCTATTCAATCCCGACGACGTTTGAAACGATCTGTACCCCCGTCCGACATCAGCGCCTATGGAACAGCTTAACGTCTTTGCATAACGAAGGGTTTTTGGCTCATCATCATCGTCGAGCCGTGAATGATGGGACACAGAACAGAACGTTTCCCGAAAAGCAGCCCTCGTGATGTGTGACATGGGCAATATGACGGGTGGTTGAGAAGGTGGTGCCAAGCCTCGGTGGGGTGGTTTTTGGCCATTGAGTGAGCTTTCGTATTTTTGTGTTTTTCTGCAGGTGATAAGTTCTCTATCAATTTGTAAGAACTAGGAAGATTAGCGGCGGAACAGAGATAACTGTAGGCGGAAAATCTGTTAGCGCTTCAGCTGTATACGGATGATGCGCCGCGCCGCTTCCATCAACAGCCGTCGGCACGCAGCATGACAGCATCGTAGTGCTTGAGAATCGCGGATCTTGATCTCGATCAAACGCTGGTGGTGTGTTGCAAGCTTTATGTCGGGACATTCAGCATCTGGAATAAGGATCAATCTATGGACCCGCACTTTTTGCCGTCACTTTATCCGGGCATTTTTGTGGGTGTTATCCTTGGCATTGCGTCTGGAGGGTGGGCGACAGCAATCGTCGGCGGCATTGGCGGGCTGGCTGGTGCGGCCTTGGCGCTCGAGATTGAAAAGTGGGTTGGGCATGGTGAAAGCTTTCTGTCGCTTGTGCTTCTCATTGCCTGCGCTGCAGCAGGTGCCAAAGTGCTGATTGTCGGGTTTCAGTACATTAAGAAAATCTCCGGACGTTAGGTCAAGAGGCATCAAGCGTCATCGTCATCGAGAATGCGATGGGCCGCGCCTTCGAGATCGTCATACTGGTTGTTACGCAGACTCCAAATGAATGCCCCCAGACCTATGCCGCCAAGAAACAATGCAATCGGAATCAGGAATATGACGTGGTTCATTGGATCGCCTCAAGGTTGGGTTCGCAGGTCGTATTGTGACCGTTTTCTCGAACGCGTCTTGAAGCGCCATCGTCTTGTGTGAGGTTCAGCCTGAGACTGTTTGCGACAACGACAATCGACGAACCTGACATCGCCAGAGCCGCGATCAGCGGAGTCACGTTTCCTGTTACCGCGATCGGAACGGCGATGCAGTTGTAGAGCACGGCAAGCACAAAATTTTGGCGGACAATCGTGTTTGTGCGACGAGCAACACGGAGAGCTGGGTTGATTGCGCCAAGCCCCTCGCCAGTAAAGACAAGGTCGGCTGATTGGCGTCCGACATCGGCGCCCGTGGATGGTGCAATCGAGACATGAGCCGCGGCCAACGCTGGTGCGTCGTTGAGGCCATCGCCAACGTACAGGACTTTATGGCCATCGCTTTGTAGGTCGCGAATGCGTGCGATCTTGTCGGCAGGGTCCAACTCGGCGGATGCTTTTTTGATGCCAAGATCGATGGCAACGGCGTTGACCGGTGTTGTTGCATCGCCGGACAGAATCTCAATGCCATATCCGGCTTCCCGCAACAACGAGATCGTCTTGGCAGCGTCTTGGCGTAGCGTATCGGTCAGTGCGTAAGTGACCAGATCGCGACCTGAAACAGCAAAGCAAACCTCGCTTTTGTCGGTAGGCCGGTCACCCGCCGTCTTATTTGCGATCTCTGAAACCCAGGACCTGCGGCCTAGCCTGATATTTTCACCATTCCAAATTGCTTCGATGCCAAAGCCTGGGTGCTCTGAAATATCAGACAGCAGAACGGCAGGGCTTTTGTTCGCGTTTGTTGCAATGGCGCGTGCTGCGGGGTGTGAAGACAAGCGCGCCAGTGAACCAGCGACCGCATGTTCCGCGTCCGTGCCACCGTCGATGGACGTGATATGCGGAGTGCCCAGTGTCAGCGTGCCGGTTTTGTCGAAAACCGCCATATCAACTTCGCAAAGTTTCTCTAGCGCGGCGCCGTCCTTGACCAGCATCCCCGAGCGGAACAACCGGTTGGCAGCTACGACTTGCGCGATGGGTACGGCAAGTCCAAGCGCGCAAGGGCACGTGATGATGAGAACGGCAATCGCTGTATAAAGTGACAGCCGCCAATCACCGCCGGATGCCACCATCCAACCAGTAAAAGTAAGTACAGCTAGCAAATGAACGGCAGGCGCATAAATCTGTGCCGCACGATCCGCGATACGGACATAACGCGATTTGCTTTGCTCGGCCGCTTCCATCATCTGAACGACTTCGGCGATAAATGATTTGTCGGCCGGCTTGGTGACGGTCATCTGGACCGGGCCGGTAAGGTTGAGGACACCGGCCTCAACCTCAACGCCGGTCTCGACTGAAACCGGCGTGCTCTCACCTGTTACAAGGGAGCGATCCAGGTCACTGGCACCGGCGGTGACGCGACCGTTTACGGGAATGCGTTCGCCGGCGGCGATCAACAGTGTGTCGCCGATATTGATTTCGTTAAGCGGTGTGTAGGCTGTTCGGCCATTGTTTCCGACAAGTGTTGCGCCTTGCGGCACCAGCTTGGCGAGATGCATGACAGCGCTTCGTGCGCGGTCGCGCATCATGTGGTCGAGATAACGACCGATCAGAAGGAAGAACAGCAACATAACGGCGGCGTCGAAATAGGTTTCGTGATTGCCCGCAAGGCTTTCAAAGATACTCATGCCGAGCGCCAGAAGGACGGCCAGTGAGATTGGAACGTCCATGTTGAGGCGCCATGCCTGGAGCGAACTTACCGCTGAGGCGAAGAACGGTTGGCCAGCAAAGAGGACTGCGGGGACGGCAATAATGCCTGATATGAGCTGAAACAACTTCGCCGTCTCTTGGTCGGCGCCGGACCACATGGAAACGGACAGCAGCATGATGTTTGCTAACGCAAATCCAGCCACGGCAAGACATAACAACAGTCGGCGACCGACATCATCTGATTTGTCCTGGATATCTGCGAGGTCAAATATCGATGCCTTAAAGCCAAGATCGGCGAGTGCCCCGAGGAAGTCGTGATCAACGGCGGAAGTTGGGCGCCAGATAACGCTGACGCGACGGGTCGAAAGATTGGCGCGCGCCGATATCACATCTGGAAGGTTGCCCAGACCGCTTTCGATTGTGCGAATGCAAGCCGCGCAGTGCATGTCGGGAACGAAGAAATCACTTTGGATCGAGCCGTCATCTGCGACATGGGAAGCGGCCAGCAGGTGGTCCGAACTTATGGGCGGCGGCAAGCCTGCGGCATCGATAGCCATAGCCGTTGCGCAGCAGCTCATGGGTGTCGACTCCCGTTCTGCGTTTGGCCGGGCGCGATATTAATTCGTGTGTCGAGGCGGTAGGGGCCGGATTCATTGTGGCCACGAACACTCAACTGCCACGGTCCGGGCTCAAGTTTCACATCTGCCTGATAAGCGCCGTTGCTTATGTGCTCCAGGTTCAATGTGCGGTCTTCGCTTTCGAATGCGGGGCGGCCGATATGGGCAACAACATTATTCAAGAGTACGGGACGTCCAGTTTTGTCGAGGACGCCGAACTTCAAGCTGTTTTCCTTGTAAATGATCGCTCCCGACCAACCGCGATCGGACTGGCTTTTAGCCGCGGCAAGTTGATCGTTGAAATTTTGGGACGCGACGTAGCTGTTTTTGACAACTAATCCGGTCCAGGTTCTCGATGCGACAACGGCCATCATGACATTCACACCAACGATCACGCCGAAGAATGCCACCATCATTAAAAGCATATGAGTGCCAGTGAACTCTTTCGGCGAGCGTCTATGGTTTCCTTGATACATGAGGCCTACTCCTTCGGCGCTTCAAAGCGTGCATTGGAATTGACGCGTTCGGGGCCGTTGACATCTTTGATGACGAAGTCGAAGTCGGTTTGGCTTTTTGTGATGACGTCCGGCGGCAAAGTGACAAACGCACGGACATTGCGCAGTTGGTCTGGTGATACAGGAACAACGGTGTTTCCACCTTGATCGGGGTCAACGCCAGCAAGCTTCAGCCGGGCATCGGGTAGGCCGTCTATGGTGACGCTGAAACTGCGCGGTTCCGCCTTCATGTTGAGAATTTTGAGTTGATACCCGTTGCGGATCGAGCCGTCGCTAAGCCGCACGAATACGGGATTGCGATCGTGCAGGACATGCGCATCAAGACGGTCACGCATCAACAGAACCGTCAACATGGAAATCCCGATGAGTGAATAAATTCCGGTGTAAATCAGTGTTCGTGGACGAAAGAGGTGTCCAAAGCTGAAGTGCTCGACTTTTTCTGACAGCTTTCCGTCGGGCGTGTGGACTCGAGCTGGATCAACGGCACCCTTTGCCGTTCCGCCTTTGGCCAGAAACATGTTGTGGTCATATGTGTTGAGCGTTGAATAGGAGATGAGCCCGCGGTCACGGCCAACCTTACTCATGACGTTGTCGCAGGCATCAATACACAACGCGCACGTGATGCACTCAAGCTGCTGTCCGTCGCGGATGTCGATACCCATAGGGCAAACCGCAACACAGGCGTTGCAATCGACACAATCACCGACAATGTTAGCAGCAGCAGCTTCTTTTTTCATGTGCCGCGAACGCGGCTCGCCGCGCCAGTCATTGTACGTAACCACCAGCGAATGTTCATCCAACATTGCCGCCTGGATGCGCGGCCATGGGCACATGTAGGTGCAGACCTGTTCGCGCATGAAACCGCCGAACACATAGGTCGTGGCCGTGAGGACCGCGACCGTAACGTAAGCAACCTGGTACGCCTGGCCCGTGATGAATTCCCGAGCGAGCGTTGGGGCGTCCGCAAAATAGAAAATCCAGGCACCACCGGTCACGATGGCGACGAGAAGCCAGACGATGTGCTTGCCGCTGCGTTTTGCAATTTTGCCAGGACTCCAGGAGGCAGCGTCTAGCTTGATGCGCGCGTTGCGGTCGCCTTCGAAATATCGTTCCACGACCAGAAACAAATCGACCCAAACGGTTTGCGGGCAGGTGTAACCGCACCAGG
>JAJFHI010000022.1 GCA_021775715.1 Hyphomicrobiaceae bacterium
GCGCTCACCAGCATCGCCTTTTTCCAACAACGACTGGCACTCGCCTTCAGCATCGCGGAAGTGTTGCAGCAATAGCGACGTATCGGCATGCTCGAAGTTGTGGCGGGAATATTCCTGTTCGGCCTGCAGGAAAACATCTCCATACGTGAGTTTGCGGTCATCTTCTCGGCCGTTGAAATTCAGGTCGTAGACCCGGTCAACACCCTGACCGTACATCGCGAGGCGTTCAAGACCATATGTTAGCTCACCGGAAACCGGCTTGCAGTCGAAGCCACCAACCTGCTGAAAATAGGTGAACTGCGAGACTTCCATCCCGTTGCACCAGACTTCCCAGCCCAGACCCCAGGCACCAAGTGTCGGGCTCTCCCAGTCGTCTTCAACAAAGCGAATGTCGTTGACGCTGGTGTCGATACCAATGGCGTCGAGGCTGGCCAAATAAAGATCCTGAATATCAGGTGGGGACGGCTTCAGGATGACTTGGAATTGATAGTAGTGCTGCAAACGGTTCGGGTTTTCGCCATAGCGACCATCTTTCGGCCGGCGCGAGGGCTGCACATAGGCAGCGTTCCAGGGTTTGGGCCCAAGCGCGCGTAAGATCGTTGCCGGATGAAACGTACCGGCGCCAACTTCCATGTCATAGGGTTGCAGCACCACACAGCCCTGCGCACTCCAAAACTGTTGCAACGTCAGGATGAGATCCTGAAACGCCTTCGTCGGCTGGAGTGCGCCAAGCGATGGAGACGTGGAAACGCCGTTGGTCGCCGAAGGTGTGGTTTTGGACTTGGCCTTGGATGCCATATGACAGGTCTCAAAAAGTTAGTGTTATGACACAGTTCGCCAGCCCAAATACCTGTCTCAGCCCCCCCCGGCAACCCACCGGACCACGCAGGTCTCACCGGATCCACCATATTACGTGGAAAGCCTGCCTATTTCAGGCAATCAATCTTGCACGAGGCTATGGGATGCAAGCGTTCCCACAACATTATGGTCTAGCGGTCTGTCCGTTTCGAAAGGCGATAAACACCCTTCGTCTCGTCGAATTGCAGGTCACCGCGATCAACAGGGCCCTCGCCCGGCGCCGACGTCGATCCTTCTGCGTCTGACGGGCCTGGGTCGCTACTGTTGTGGCTCCCAAATCCGCCTTGCAGCCACTTGTATCCTGCATAGGCCCCGACGACAGCAATCGCGACAGCTATAACAGGTGGCATGACGATACTCCCTTGCCAAAAACTTGCGCCAACTTACAGGCCGAACCGCGACCACAGCGACCGACGCTCGACGGTCGACATAATATCTTCGCTGATCGAAAAGCTGTTGTCAGAATCGGCGGTCAATAATTGCGACAGGGACAACGGCTCAGCGGAGAATGCAGGCAGCCGCTTGAGGCGTGACAGCAAACCGCCTTTCGTCAACGGTACGAGCGGTAGCTTGACCTTGTCTCCAAACACATCACGCATCTTCGCGCGTACATCCGTAATGCCATCGATCAAACCAAGTTCGTGCGCTTTCTGCGCCGACCAGAACGCGCCGGTAAACAAGTCGTCGTCGAGACCATTCAACCGACCGGCGCGGCGTTCCTTAACAACACCAATAAACACGTCGTGGATGTCATGCTGAATTTCTTTCAAACGTTCGATGTCTTCGGGTTGCTCTGGCTTAAAGGGATCAAGCTGGCTTTTGTTTTTTCCCGACGCGTAGACACGGCGTTCGACGCCGAGCTTCTCAATCGCTTCGACAAAGCCAAAGCTTGCGGAGATCACGCCAATGGAACCAATGATCGAAGATGCATCTGCGTAAATTTCATCACCTGCAACGGCAAGATAGTATCCACCCGATGCCGCGACATCCTCACAGAAAACGTAGATCTTCTTTTCGTGTTCGTCAGCCAGTTGGCGCATCCGGCGAAACATCAAGCTCGACTGCACGGGCGAGCCGCCGGGCGAATTGATGACAACAGCGACCGCCGGCGTTCTCGACATTGTAAACGCTTTTTCGACCGCCTCGGCGACACCCGCCAATGAAAGACTCGATCGCAAAGTTGAGCCCATGCCGATCGCACCCGCCAGACGTAGAACCGGCACAACAGGGTTACGGCTAAAAAATCTCATCTAAAGTATGTCCTTCGCGTCTGAAGAGGCCGGCGGGCGGCGACGTTACCATTCTGGAAATGGGGTATATAGCAGTCTTTTTCAATTCCTGCGCGCGTATCGCTATCTCGGCCGGACGGCAAAACTGATCGCTTCGCCATGGCGGAAAATCGCCTCAGCCTCGGGGGTGAATTTCGACCGGCCGCTATCGGTCTGGGGACCATCCTTGTCCATATGCACAACAAACGGCGACAGCAACCTGAATGGAGCGCGACTACCCTTCTGACCGGTCACAAGAATGCGATGGCAGTCGCTGCCCGCATAAGGGACAATTGGCAAAACCGTAAGTCCGCCAAACCGTCCCGTCAGCACATGCAACAGCCGTGGCAACGCATCGGCCTTATGTATAAGTGTCGCCCGGCGGCCCGGCGCTGTCACGCGCACGATGAAGCGTGCCCAGGCGTCGAGAGCGTCCTCGTCCATCGCATGCGCATCGGTTTTTAGGTGATGCGGCGGCGCGGTGCCACGAGCAACGTCGTGAAAGGGTGGGTTGGCCAGAACATGATCGAATGTCTCTGGCGCGAGGCCGACAGACGCCAATGTCGCAGCGTCCCCTGTCACATCTCCCGCCACAACGCGGCATCGTGAGTCGAGTGAATTGCGAGCAATGTTTAGCTCGGCCAATCCAACAAAGTTCTTGTCGCGTTCGACAAGGGTCACGTCTGCATTTGTGAGGCGTGCTGCAACCGACAACCCGACGGTGCCGACACCAGCCCCAACGTCAAGTATGCGTAAGGATTCATCTGGTGCAGATGCTCGCACCGATGCCGCCAGCAATACCGCATCCAGACCCGCGCGATATCCACGCGTGGGTTGCAACAGATTAATCTTTCCACCAAGAAAGGCATCATCCGTCGTCTCGAAAGTCTCAGGCGCGGGTGCAGCAGCTGAGGTCATGAGCTAGTGTCCCACTTTTCCAAGCCCACATCGGTCAAGATATTGCGAGCTGCCACAAGATAAGCCTCTTCCACCATAACGCGGCGCGGCAGCACGCCGATTGACCCTTCGAGAATACTCATATTCTGATCCAAGACGACGAACCCGATGCCAGCCTCATTCAGCAGGGACTCAACATAAGAGAGCAAAACGGGATCATTTGTCTTGAGAAGTTCGTGCATTCAAGAATTGACCCTATGTTTCTTGGGGTTGCTGCGGCAAAGTGCCTTTGGTAAGCCAAGGTACGGATACCTTATTCTGCAATAGCCAGTTCGAACACCAAAACTAAGGAAAAAACATTGGGTGTTGTCGTCCCTCTCAATTCATCGCCGGACCCGTCGCAAAGCTTGCTACCGCTCCTCGACCTCGTCTCGGAAGATATGGCCGGTATCAACCGGATCATTCTGGACAAGGCGCTGTCAGACGTTGATCTGATTCCAGAACTCGCAAGCCACCTTATTGATTCCGGCGGCAAGCGACTTCGCCCAATGCTGACGCTGGCGGCGGCGAAACTCGTTGGCTACACAGGCGACCAGCACATTGAAGTTGCAGCTGCCGTCGAGTTTATGCACACGGCAACATTGCTTCACGACGATGTCGTCGACGACAGCGATGTGCGCCGCGGCAAGCTTGCCGCGCGTAAAATTTGGGGCAATCAGGCCAGCGTGCTGGTCGGTGATTTTCTGCTTGGACAAGCGTTCCGAATGCTCGTCGAAGTC
>JAJFHI010000211.1 GCA_021775715.1 Hyphomicrobiaceae bacterium
TACCGGGATAGAGCGGCTCTTCGTTGGTCGGATCGGCACGCAAATCGGTGAACGCTGCTTTGTAGAGACTGGCAATCGCGACGGGATCGCCCGCGTCCTGCTGGTCCGGCAAACATATCGTTACGGCTTCGACCAGAGACAACCCGATAACCGAGCGGACGATGTCACGGGACGGCCGCGCCAGGCCAACGCGATCAAAGGCCGTAGCCATGGCCTGGCAGATCAAATGCTGGCTGTCGACGAGCGTTCCGTCGCAATCAAAAATGACAAGTTGCATTGGGTTTCTCAGATGACGTGCTCATCGAAAGATCGCACATTGCGATCTCTCCGGCGGCTTGCAGCTACCTCTTCCACGGCTTGTTGATGTCTCCGTTTTCCTCGTCACCAATTGTATCAGCGTCGAAGCGGTTCGGGTCGAGCCCCAGAAGGTCCCAAGTCTTCAGCATGTGTGGTGGCAACGATGCCGTGACGTCGAGTTTCTTGTCAGCCACAAACGGATGCGCCAGCACAAGACGGCGGGCATGAAGATGCAGTTGCACCGGCATATTCTCCGCTGGCATCCGCAAATGGCCGTCGTATTTGTTATCACCGGTGATCGGATTTCCGATCAGCGCCATGTGCGCACGCAACTGATGTTGGCGACCTGTCACAGGCTTCAATGACACCCAAGCGGCTTTCTGACCAACCCGATCAATGACGGAATAGTGCGTCGTTGCGTGCATGGCGCGGTCTTGTTCGCCGGGCCGCGACTTGCGGACACGGTCACCATCAGGTCCCGATGCCTTGACGAGGGCCGCTTCAATTTTTCCCTGCTGCGGCTTGGGCACGTCATTGACCAAAGCCCAATATGTTTTTGCCGCTGACCGCGTCTGAAACACGCGGCCAAGCTTTGTCGCCGCTTGGCGATGTTTCGCAACAAGCAACACACCGGTCGTGTCACGGTCGAGACGGTGGACAAGACGCGGGCGCTCCTTGAACCTGTCCGTACCGACCATTCCCGCCAACATACCATCTAGATGGCGCGGCGTTCCCGACCCGCCCTGCACCGCGAGGCCAAATGGTTTGTTCAACACAAGAACATGGTCGTCCTCGTAAATGATCAGACTCTCAATCAGGAGGCGGTCCTCGCGCGATGTTGTCGGTGTCGCCTTTTCCTTTTCTGTTCGCGTAGGCGCATTGCGTGCGACACTTGGAACGCGAATTTCAGCCCCTGTTGCAATGCGCTCATTGGATTGCACGCGGCGGCCATCAACTCGCACCTGTCCACTACGCAAAAGCTTTTGCAAATAACCGTGTGTGACGTCCGGAAAGTGCTGACGGAACCAGCGGTCCAGTCTTAGACCATCATCTCCGGCCTGAACTTTGATAGTCTCGACGGGTGCCGGGCTCATGACAGCACCTGCCGCACTAGGGCGAGCCCGGCCAACAATGCGGCGACCGCAACAACAACTGAACTGATGGCGTAAACAGCAGCCAACCCTGTTTGATGACGCTCCATCAGAAAAACAACGTCGGCGGAAAACGCCGAGAATGTCGTGAAGCCGCCAAGAATACCCGTCGCGATGAATGTGCGTAGCTCAACGGAACCTGTGAATTTCAACGCCAACAATCCGATCACCACACCCATCAGGAATGAGCCTGCAACATTGGCAACAAATGTTGCCCATGGAAAACTCGCGGTCACGCCCGCAATACGCCCGACGCCGACATTGACGAGATATCGCCCGCCTGCACCGATGGCCCCACCGGCGGCCGCCAGGAAGAAAAGCTTCATCTTAACAATAGACCTTTGAATACGTCATAGTTTGCTTTGCTAGTCCGCAAAGCGGTGTGTTTAACCGTCAGCTTCGTCGGCATCGCTGTCTAATCCCATTGCGTTGCCAATGGCCCAACCCACGATCCAACCGAACATCAGCCCGAATGCACTTGTCGCGATAAAGGCCATATCCTCATAGTTGCTGACCTGATCAGGACTTTCGAAGCTTGCATTGCCAACAGCCCAACCGGCCACCAGCGAACTCAGCGTCAATGTAAAGATAAGGGCGCCAGCAATCGCGCACACTATGCCAAGTAGATATCGCATCTCAGCCCCTTTTGGATTGAGGGCAAAAGCCCGCACCTTGTTGCCCAGTCGCTCGAGACGGCTCAGGACGCTATTTTACTTCCCAAAACCAGATTTCGCTGCCGTTGGCGTAGTTGGAGTAGTAGCCGAGCCAGGAAAACCATTCCATCAGCCATTTGGCGCTCGATCGGTACCCATTCCACACGTCAATATGGTCACCCGACGGACTGCCGGAGGCGTCCGTGGAGCGCTGCCAATAATCGCGAACGTGGATGATTCCGGTGCGTCCGAAAAGCTGCGGGTAGTAGTCCGCGACGTCGTTGCCTCTGATCCGTTCCATGTTGCCGACGCCGGGCAGATTGGCGCGGCTAATCGATGTCGCCAATTGGCTTGAGTTGATGAAATGCATCTCGGAGTGATTATGCGCACCACACGACGTGCAGCCCCTGAGTTGGCCTGCTTCGACACCGGCCCGGCGCAGCGCAACGCTCATACGGATGGCACATTGATTGACGTAAACCGGATAACCAGGGCGGACCAAGCGGCCTTCAAGATTGGTGAATTCCTTATGCGCAATGCACGGCGTCATCACGCTGTGATTGATTGGATGCCCGTACCACAAGTCCTTAAATGCCACCATGTCGCCAACTCCCAAACCAAACCGCTAAATCAATTCAACCAACCCAGTAATTAATCGCTCACGACAGACACTATAGGCTGCCGGCAACAGCACCGCTACATCAAGTTAATCCCGGCGTTTGCCGCGCAAACTCTCCCAATATGTCAAACGTTTGCGGATATCGCGCTCAAAGCCACGCTCGGGCGGATCATAAAACTTCGGCCGCGCGCCAAGCTCCTCGGGAAAGTAGTTTTGACCGGAGAAGCCTTCAGGCGTGTCGTGATCATAGATGTAATCGGCCCCATAGCCCTCGTCCTTCATGAGGTCCGTTGGGGCATTCAGGATCGATTTCGGTGGCGCTAGACTGCCGTGTTCCTTCGCCAGTCGCAATGCTGATTTATACGCCACATAGGCG
>JAJFHI010000212.1 GCA_021775715.1 Hyphomicrobiaceae bacterium
GGCAACGTGCGCATTTTCGGCGCGCGCGACTATTCCATGCGTGTCTGGCTCGACCCGGACAAGACGGCCGCTCGCAACCTTACGGCGCGCGAAGTCATAACCGCTTTGAGAGCCGCAAACCTGCAGGTCGCAGCCGGCTCCATCAACCAGGCACCCGCCGCGTCCGATGGCGCCTTCACACTCGCCGTGCAAACGCTTGGCCGGCTCTCATCGCCGCAGCAGTTCGAAGATATTGTTGTGCGCGCCGATGCCGATGGTTCCATCGTGCGTCTGAGAGACATCGCCCGCGTCGAGCTTGGCTCGCAGGACTACACAGTCAACGCCTACCTCGACAACAAGAACGCGACGGCGATCGTCATCTACCAACAGCCCGGCAGCAATGCGCTGCAGGCGGCGGCGTCAATAAAAACAGCAATGGTGGACCTGAAAAAGGATTTCCCGCCGGGTGTTGGCTACTCCATCGTCTATAACCCGACGGAGTTCATCCAGGAATCGATCGACGCTGTTGTTACGACTGTGTTTGAAGCCATCCTGCTGGTTGTGGTCGTCGTTATCCTCTTCCTGCAGACTTGGCGCGCGGCAATCATTCCCATCGTCGCCATTCCGGTGTCCTTGATCGGCAGCTTCGCATTAATGAGCGCGGTTGGCATTTCTTTCAACACGCTGTCGCTGTTTGGCTTCGTGCTTGCCATCGGCATCGTCGTCGACGATGCGATTGTAGTTGTCGAAAACGTCGAACGCTACTTGAGCGAAGGCCTGTCACCGCTGGAAGCCGCGTACAAGACGATGGACGAGGTCGGCGGCGCATTGATTGCGATGTCTCTAGTGCTCGTTGCTGTGTTCCTGCCGACAGCCTTCATTTCCGGTCTCCAAGGCACATTCTACAAGCAGTTCGCCATTACCGTCGCGGGCTCAACAATGATCTCGTTGTTCGTTTCGCTAACCCTATCGCCGGCCCTTGCCGCGCTTTTGTTGAAACCACACAGCACCGAGAAACCAAAAGGATTTCTGTCCGCCCTCACCGCGCCAATCCGCTGGTTTTTCGTCGGCTTCAACTGGATGTTCGACAAACTTTCGCGCGGCTACGGTGCAATGACGGCAGGCCTCATTCGCGTCAGCTTCATTTTGATAGCTCTGTACGGCGGACTGCTCTATCTCACCTATGACAAGTTGCAGAGCACGCCGACAGGTCTCATCCCACAGCTCGACCGCACGTACTTGATCGCAGCCTTCCAGTTGCCACCAGGCTCAACGCTTGACCGCACCGACGCCGTCATCCGCAAGGCCTCCGACATCATGCTATCACGCCCTGGCGTTCTACATGCCGTCGCCTTCGTCGGCTTTGATGGCGCCACGTTTACAAACGCACCGAACTCGGGCGTCGTCTTTATCCGTCTGACCGACTTTAAAGAACGCATTCCACTTGGTCTGACGGCGGAGGCTGTATTGGCAGACCTGCGCGGACAGATGGCTACGCAGATCGGCGAAGCCTTCGTGTTCGTGTTGAACCCGCCGTCCGTTCCAGGCATCGGCACTGGTGGTGGCCTCAAAGGATATGTGCAGGATCGTTCTGGCCGCGGGCTTCGCGCAATGGAGGGTGCTGCATGGGCCGTTGCAGGAACCGCGGGCCAAACACCGGGCTTTACTCAGGCCTTCACGCTCTACAACACCCGCACGCCTGAAATCTTCGCCGACATCGATCGCACCAAAGCCGAGCAGTTGGGCGTGCCGATCAACAACATCTTTGACACGCTGTCGATCTACATGGGTTCGAGCTTCGTCAACGACTTCAACATTCTTGGCCGCACCTATCGCGTCACGGCGCAGGCCGACAACCCCTTCCGCCTAAAGTTGCGTGATATTGAACGGCTCCGAACCCGCAACACTGACGGCGACATGGTGCCAATCGGTGCGGTTGCGCAATTCCAAAACACCACCGGTGCTTACCGCGTGCCGCGTTACAACCTCTATCCCGCCGCCGAAGTGCAAGTTGGTCTCAAACGCGGCTTCTCATCCGGCCAGGGCATCGCCGCCATCGAAGGCATCGCCGCCAAAGCTCTGCCGCCAGGCTTTGGCTTTGAGTGGACGGAAATCGCATTGCAGGAAAAGCTAGCAGGCAACACCGCCCTCCTCGCGTTCTCGCTCGCCGTGCTGTTCGTCTTCCTTTTGCTGGCTGCTCTTTATGAAAGCTGGATGCTGCCTGTCGCCGTCATTCTGATCGTACCGATGTGTATTCTGACCGCCATGATCGGCGTCACCCAGGCTGGCCTTGACCGCAACATCCTGGTCGAGATCGGCCTCGTCGTGCTCGTGGCGTTGGCCGCCAAAAATGCCATCCTGATTGTCGAGTTCGCCAAACAAGCCGAAGAGCGCGGCGTTGCCCCGCGCGAAGCCGCAATTGAATCGGCGCGCACGCGCCTGCGTCCGATCCTCATGACATCCCTCGCCTTCATCCTCGGCGTCGTCCCGCTCGCCATTGCAACCGGCGCCGGCTCCGAAATGCGCCAGTCCCTCGGCATCGCCGTCTTCTCCGGCATGGTCGGCGTGACAATTTTTGGACTGCTGCTGACGCCAACGTTCTATGTGCTCTGCCGTAAGTTCGGAACGCTCAAGGGCGTTGAGGATAAGCGCAGGTCGGAGACGAACCAGGCCGCACCGGCGGAGTAGCGTTGCGGTGCGGCCGTCGATGCCATGACTATGATGCGGAATGTCAGCGAAATACAAAAAGCGGACATTGAGATCTGTGCCCATTCCGCGTCGCTTCGTAGCGATCGGGTGCAGCGCTTTGTCAGCTAGATGCGCCAATCTCGCTCAACACATCTCGGAACCAAGCATGGGCGGCGTGGCTGGCAAGACGCTGGTGCCAAACTAGTGTGGCAGATGAAAATTCGCGTGGTCCAGTGAATGGAGCGGGACGTGTTGCCAATCCGTGGAGCGGGGCAAACGTGTCAGCGATCCGTTTGGGCACCGTCATGATCAAATCGGACACCGTCAACAGTGCCGGGGCGGATGAAAAGTTATTGAGCGTCATTGCAATCTGACGGGTAAGGCCGTGCTCAAGCAGCGCACGGTCGACGAAGCCTTTCGGATCACCGCGCGGTGACATCAGCATATGCCTGGCAGCAGCATATTTACTCAGTGACAGTCTGCCTTTAGCGAGCTTGTGTCCCTTGCGCATCATCAAGACATAACTGTCTTCGATCAAAGACTGTGATCCGAAGCGTTCCGGTATCGTACCGAACGCGCTAATGCCGAAGTCGATCTCCTGCGCGTCCAGCATCTCAAACGTGCGGCCAGCAGTTGGAACGATACAAATGTTTATCCCGGGGGCTTCGTTCTGCATCCTGGTTACAACCCGGGGCATAAGCGTGGTAACGCCAAGGTCGTTACTCCCAATCGTAAACATGCGGTTGGCGGTTGCCGGATTGAACGTTGCTGGGTCAAGGGCGACTTCCAGGCTCTCCAAGGCACCACGGATTGGTCCTGATAGCTCAAGCGCGCGCGGGGTGGGGCGCATGCCCTCGGGTCCGCGCACAAAAAGCTCGTCCTTAAGATGATGTCGCAGCCG
>JAJFHI010000213.1 GCA_021775715.1 Hyphomicrobiaceae bacterium
GCTGACAGAAGATGCGCTGCTCGATGCGTCGAGCCGCAATTATCTCACCGCGCTGTTTCGCGCACCGGGTGCCGCGGACAGTCCCATTCTTGACGAAGCAACCACTTTGGCGCTGGCGTCGCTCGATATCTCGACGGGAGAGTTTGAAGTCGGCCAGGTCACCGGCCTTGATCTGCCAGGCGAGCTGACACGGTTGGCACCAAGCGAAGTGCTTGCAGCGGATGCGCTGTTAGGCGATCAAGACGCAACACGCTGGATTGAGTTGGCTGGGGCTGCGGCGACGCCTCTGCCTGCGGCATATTTCGAAAGCCAATCCGGTGTGCGGCAATTGAAAGATGTGCTGGGTGTTTCCGAGCTTGGTGGTTTTGGCGACTTTTCACGGCCAGAGCTGGCAGCGATTGCAGCGCTCCTGAAGTACGTCGACCTCACTCAGATCGGCAAAAAGCCGCTTGTCCGACCGCCGCGGCGAACAGGTTCTGATGGCGCGATGCTGATTGACGCATCAAGTCGCGCAAGCCTCGAATTGGTCCGATCAACGTCGGGTGAAAAGCAAGGCAGTCTGCTTTCTGCCATTGATCGCACAGTGACGGGACCCGGTGCACGCGAATTGGCCAGCCGTTTGGCCAGCCCGTTGCGCGATCCCGACGTTATTCGAGATCGCCTGGATGCTGTGTCCTTTTTTCTCGATGCGAGCCAGTTGCGTGACGACGTCCGCCGGGCGCTCAAAAGTGTGCCGGATATGGCGCGTGCGATTACACGTCTTGCATTTGGCCGTGCCGGACCACGCGATCTTGGCAGTGTGCGAGACGGGTGTCTGGCAGCGCGCGAAGTTTCCGGCTTGCTGAAAGCGGAGGGCGCCAACTCCATTGGATTGCCGAAGGCGCTTGAGGCTGTCGTCAAGGCGCTCGATAGCGTACCCGAGAGCCTCGGCCAATGCTTGAATGATGCGCTTGTTGATGCTCTTCCACACTTAAAGCGCGATGGCGCTTATGTTCGCGCCGGTTATCGTGAGGAACTTGATGACGCGCGGCGGCTGAAAGATGAAAGCCGTCAGGTGATGGCCCAACTTGAAGCGCGGTACTCCGACATGACGGGTGTGAAAAAACTCAAGATTCGCCACAACAATATTCTTGGTTACTTCATCGAAGTGACCGCGCAAAACGCCGGTCCGCTGCAAACACCGCCCCTCAA
This sequence comes from Hyphomicrobiaceae bacterium, assembly GCA_021775715.1. GTDB lineage: Bacteria > Pseudomonadota > Alphaproteobacteria > Rhizobiales > Hyphomicrobiaceae > JAJFHI01. The sequence continues at coordinate 1,192 of JAJFHI010000213.1, forward strand.
TGAGACCTTCCGCCACCGCCAGACGATGGCGAACGCGATGCGCTTTACAAGCGCTGAACTTGCCGAAACCGAAGGTCGGATTTCGACAGCTGGTGAGCGCGCGCTGGCACTTGAAAACGAGATTTTTGTAGAACTGACAGCTGCCGTCATGGCGGCCGAACACGCGCTGGGTATCGCAGGTGCCGCGCTGGCTGAAATCGATGTGCTCGCAAGTCTTGCCGAACTCGCCGAAGCAGAAAATTTCGTCCGGCCTATTGTCGATGACAGCCGCACCTTCGTGATCTCCGGCGGCCGCCATCCCGTGGTTGAGCAGGCCTTGGCACGTGGTCAGGACGGACCGTTTATCGACAACGACTGCATCTTGGGCCGCAGTGTACAGATGGCGCCGCCGCCCGGTTTTGACGAAAATCGAGATCCCCGGATCTGGCTCGTCACCGGTCCGAATATGGCGGGCAAGTCGACGTTTCTGCGCCAGAACGCATTGATTGCGGTGTTGGCACAAATGGGCAGCTATGTGCCAGCGCGCGCCGCGCAGATCGGTGTTGTCGACAGGCTGTTCAGCCGCGTCGGTGCTGCAGATGATCTGGCGCGCGGGCGATCAACGTTCATGGTCGAAATGGTCGAGACTGCTGGAATTCTCAATCAGGCAACTTCGCGTTCGCTTGTAATCCTTGATGAGATCGGTCGCGGTACGGCGACGTTTGATGGGCTTTCGATTGCGTGGGCGACGTTGGAATATCTACATCAGATGACACGCTGTCGGGCCTTGTTTGCCACGCATTATCACGAGTTGACAGCGTTGCCCGAGCGCCTTGATGGACTTGCTAACGTGACTATTGAAGTCAAGGAATGGCACGACGATATTGTCTTCTTGCACAAAGTTGTACCCGGTGCGGCGGACCGGTCCTATGGCATTCAGGTGGCAAAGCTTGCAGGCCTGCCGCAGACCGTTGTGAGCCGTGCGGGCGAGGTTCTATCGTTGTTGGAAGAAGGTGACCGGCGGCCGCAAAATCCAGAGGCTCTGCTTGAAGCGTTGCCACTCTTTGCAGCTGCCCGTCCACAAAACCCGATAACGGGAAATGGCAGCGGCACCAGGGGCCCTTCCGAGTTGGACAAAGCGCTGGATGACGTGAATCCGGACGAATTGACGCCGCGGGCTGCCCTTGAAGTCTTGTATCGCATAAAGGCCCTGAGATCGGCCGATGAAAACTAGATCGCAGACGCGGTAATCACAGGCTCAAGTCAATTCGGCAATAGCTGACAGTGCGTGTGTTCGACCGCAAAACGGATTATGACTTAAGACATGGATCATCAACCGCTCATTACGGACGCCCCATACTTTGACCCGGTGGGGCTACGTCACGAGTTAACGGCACTTTACAACGCGCATGGCGATGCCACGAGCGCGCGTCTTGAGGTGTTGACGCGGTTGAAGGAACTTCAGCAAAGCAGTCGGGAAAAGGCACGGTCTGCGCTCTATATGGACGGCAACGGGCGACGCTGTGCCGAAAACCTGTCTCGCTTTCATGATGCGCTTATCTCGCTGATCTACGACTACACCACGACTCATGTCTACCGCGCGACGAACCCTTCAGACGCCGAACGCATGGCCGTGATTGCGACAGGTGGTTATGGCCGTGGGTTGCTGGCGCCGGGCTCGGACATCGACCTGTTGTTCCTGTTGCCATACAAACAGACCCCGTGGGGCGAGAGTGTCGCTGAATATGTTCTGTATTTGCTTTGGGATCTTGGTCTCAAAGTCGGACACGCAACACGCAACGTCGATCAGTGTGTGCGCCTCGGCGGGTCGGACTCCACGATCCGCACGTCACTTCTGGACAGCCGACTTATTCTTGGCGACGAAACGCTGTTCCATGAATTGCAGGAAACGCTGCGCCAGGCTCTAACGTCGGCCAGCATGCGCGACTTTGTTGATGCGAAGATGGAGGAGCGCGAGCAGCGCCACCGCAAGTCGGGCGATGCTCGCTACCGTGTCGAGCCCAACATCAAGGACGGCAAGGGCGGGTTGCGCGACCTACACACGCTGCATTGGTTGTCTCAGATCATTTACGGTGAGGAAGTTGGTGAGCAACTGGTTGCCAAGGGTGTATTTACGGAAGAAGAAGTTGCTACTTTCCGGCGTTGCGAAGACTTCCTATGGACGGTGCGCTGCTATCTGCACTTCATCACCAAGCGCGCAGAGGAACGGCTGACGTTTGAATTACAGCCAGAGATGGCTGAACACCTAGGGTATAAAGAACACGGTGGCTTGCGAGCCGTCGAGCGGTTCATGAAGCATTACTTCCTGACTGCAAAAGACGTTGGCGATTTGACGACAATTTTGTGCGGCACGTTGGAGATGATGCATCTCAAGGAAGCGCCGGGTATCAGGCACTTCCTCAACCCGTTGACGTGGGGTAAGAGGCGCGAGGTCTCGGAAAGCGAGGACTTTTTCTTCGACCACGACCGTCTCAATGTGCGCGATGAGAGTATTTTTAAAAGCGATCCCGCAAATTTGCTGCGCTATTTCCTGGAAGCCGCAAAGACCGAGAGCTTCCTCCATCCAAATGCGGTCCGGATTCTGCGGTCGATGCCGCGTGCTATGACGACGCAAGTGCGACGTAGTCCAGAGGCCAATCGCATCTTTATTGAAATTCTCACGGCAACCCCGAACCCGGCAACGACGCTCAGGCGCATGAATGACAGCGGTGTGCTCGGCAGGTTTATACCGGAATTCCGCCGCGTCGTCGGGATGATGCAATTCAACATGTACCACCACTACACGGTTGACGAGCATCTCATCCGCACCGTTGAAATGTTGACCGATATTGAGCGCGGAGGGTCGGTTAACGAGGTGCCGTTGTCGACCGAATTATTTAAAACTGTCAAGAACCGGCGCGTATTGTATGTGGCCGCCTTCCTGCATGACATCGGCAAAGGCGCCGATGAAGATCATTCGGTTTTGGGCGCGCGTATTGCCCGCAAGTTGTGCCCCAGATTGGGTCTGACGGCGGCTGAAACCGAGACCGTCGTCTGGCTGATTGCGCAACACCTGACGATGAGTAACATCGCACAAAGCCGCGATATTTCTGATCCGATGACGATCAAGAGTTTTGCCGACATTGTGCAAAGCCCTGAACGCCTAAAGCTGTTGTTGTTGCTGACAGTGGCTGATATTCGCGCCGTTGGTCCAGGCACGTGGAACGGCTGGAAGGGCCAGCTTCTGCGCAGTCTTTACCATGAGACCGAGCCGTTGTTGGCAGGTGGGCACACCCAGGTTGGCCGTGCAGAACGTGTCGCCGTGGCGCAAAGAGATGTGCGTGCGAAATTGGCGGATTGGTCGAGTGATAGCGTCGATAAATTTGTTGACCGTTTCTACCCCGACTACTGGCTACGTTTCGATGCCGACAAGGTTGTCGCTCATGCCAACCTGCTAAAGAAGGCAGATCAGACACGGGGCAAGCTGACGACCGACGCGACAACAGACGCGTTTACAGCTGTTACCGAGTTGACGATCTTTGCTCCCAACCATCCACGATTGTTGTCGCTGTTTGCGGGTGCTTGTGCTGCGGCCGGTGCCAATATCGTTGGCGCCAGCATCACATCCACGCGCGACGGTTTCGCACTTGATAGCTTCCTTCTCAAGCGGGAACTCGGCGATGATTACGATGAAATTCGCCGCACGGAAAGTATTAGTGAGACCATCGATCGGTTGTTGCAGGGTAAAGGGCGCCTCAAGTCGATGCTTGAACGGCGAAGACCGTCGGAACGTCGGGTCGAGGCCTTCAATGTCGAGCCCGAAGTCATCATCAACAATACGCTCTCAGAAAATTTCACCATCATCGAAGTGGCGGGTCTCGACCGGCCGGGGCTTTTGTATGATCTGACATCGGCGATCTCAGATCTCTATCTTGACATGTCATCGGCCCACATCACGACGTTCGGTGAAAAGGCAGTGGACGTGTTCTATGTCACGGATCTGACGAACAAGCAGATCGAAAATGAAGCCCGCCAGGAGACCATTCGTGAGCGCCTGGTCGAAGTATTGAGCCGGGACCCAAACAACAGCTAGTCGGAGCGGATTCGGAAACGGTGGCGACGTTGCCGGTGAACCTCGGGGGTGACAGTTGCGCAACACGGCGAGGCAATGCCTTGCGCCGTTCGGCTGGCTCGGCTACGCCAAGCGTCATGAAACTATACCGTGCCTTTGCCACTGTTGGTGGGCTCACGATGGTGAGCCGCGTTCTGGGATTCGTCCGCGACATCCTTATAGCGGCGGCACTTGGGTCGGGCGTTGTGGCCGATGCGTTTTTTGTCGCCTTCCGTTTCCCCAACCTGTTCCGGCGCCTCTTCGGTGAAGGGGCCTTCAATTCTGCCTTTGTCCCTCTGTTTACCAAGCGGCTTGAGGGCGAAGGTATGGACGAGGCACAACAGTTCGCCGAAGAAGCGTTCTCCGTATTGCTGTTTACGCTATTGGCATTCTCGACACTGGCCATCCTTGCGATGCCGTGGCTGATGATGTTGCTGGCACCGGGCTTCATTGCAAACCCGGCCAAGTATGACCTTGCCGTGCTGCTAACCCAAGTGGCGTTTCCATATTTGCTATGTATGTCTTTGGTTGCGCTGTTGTCTGGTGCGCTGAACTCGATGGAGCGCTTCTGGGCGGCGGCAGCAGCTCCAATCCTGCTCAACATTGTTTTGATCGCTTCACTGGCATTTATTTTCTGGCTGGGTTTTGGCCGTCGTGAAGAGGCAGGTTTTATTCTCGCGGTTGGCGTCACGGTGGCGGGTCTCGCGCAGTTGGCCATGCTGTCGGTCGCGTCCCGCAAAGCTGGTCTTAAAATCAAAATCCGACGCCCGCGTTATACCGATGGCATGAAACGCCTGGTGTCGCTCGGCATTCCGGGTGTGATTGCGGGTGGCATAACGCAGATCAACATCGTCGTCGGCACCATCATTGCGTCGTTGCAGGCTGGCGCTGTCTCTTACCTCTACTACGCTGACAGGCTCTATCAGTTGCCGCTTGGAATTGTCGGTGTTGCGATCGGTATAGTGCTGTTGCCTGATCTGGCGCGCAAATTTCGCGCGGGCGATCATGTGGCAGCGATGAACAGCCAAAACCGATCGCTTGAATTTGCATTGTTGCTAACCGTGCCGGCAGCCGTTGCTCTGGCCGTTGCAGCGGACCCCATCATTCGTGTGCTATTTGAACGTGGAGCGTTTTTGCCCTCCGATACGGCGAAGACGGCCTGGGCACTCGCGGCATTTTCGCTTGGACTCCCAGCGTTTGTATTGATCAAAGTGTTCCAGCCAGCATTCTTTGCGCGAGAAGATACCAAAACTCCGATGCGCTACGCGGGCTATAACCTTATCGTCAATGTTGTTGGTTCGATCGGCCTCTTTTATGTTTTCCAGCGCGCTGGTCTGCCGCCGCATGTTGGTATTGCGCTGGCAACATCGATTGCGGGCTGGGTCAATGCGCTGATGCTCTACGTCAACCTGCGCCGCAGTGGTGCATTCGCCTGGGACGACCGCCTACGCCGCAATCTGCCCTTGATGATCCTGGCGAGTGTCCTGATGGGCGTGGCGTTGTGGATTGCGCTGCCCGAGCTTGGCGCGCTGACATCGAAAGTGGAAGCGTTTTGGATACAGATTTCGGCGCTCGCTGCTCTCGTTGGTCTTGGACTTCTTGTCTACGGCATCGTTGTGGTCGCAACCGGGGTGATGTCGCCGCGCCAGCTGATGCGGATGGGCCGAACAGGCTAGTCGGCGCGTTATTGAACTTGCACCCGACGCCGCAACACGCGATAACCCGCGCGGATTAGAGGATCGCCATCAAAATGAAACTTGAAGAACGCGTTTTTTCGGGAATGCAACCGACGGGCAGTCTGCACCTTGGCAACTATCTTGGTGCAATGCTGCAGTGGATCGAGCTGCAAAAGACCCACAACTGCATGTACTGCGTGGTGGACTTGCACGCCATTACGGTATGGCAGGACCCTGCTGAACTGCGCGATTCCATTCGTCAGGTGACGGCGGCCTATATCGCAGCCGGTCTCGATCCGAAAAAGAGCATCCTCTTTAATCAAAGCCAGGTGTCAGCGCACGCTGAACTGGCGTGGATTTTTAATTGCGTTGCCCGTCTCGGCTGGTTGAACCGTATGACGCAGTTCAAAGAGAAGGCTGGCAAGAACAAGGAAAATGCCTCCGTTGGTTTGTATGCCTATCCAAACCTGATGGCGGCTGACATTCTTGCGTACCGCGCAACGCATGTGCCCGTCGGCGAGGATCAGAAACAACACCTCGAGCTTGCCCGCGACATCGCACAAAAGTTTAACGTCGATTTCCAAAAAGAGATCGTCGCTGCCGGTTTTGAAGATGGTGTTTTCTTCCCGCAGCCCGAGCCTGTTATCACCGGGCCAGCGACGCGTGTCATGAGCCTGCGTGATGGTACCAAGAAGATGTCAAAATCTGACCCGTCGGATTTGTCACGCATCAATCTGACTGACGATGCTGACCTAATTGCCAAGAAGGTGAAAAAGGCGAAGACCGATCCAGAAGCCTTGCCGAGCGAAGTTGAAGGCTTGAAGGATCGTCCCGAAGCGCAGAACCTTGTTGGTATTTTTGCTGCCCTTTCCGGAACGACCCGCGAAGCCGTGTTGGCAGAGTTTGGCGGCGCGCAGTTCTCTGGCTTTAAAATCTCGCTTGCCGAACTGGCGACGGAGAAGCTGGCGCCAATGGCCGACGAGATCAAACGTCTTAAAGCTGAACCAGACGAGATCGATCGCGTTCTGGCAGATGGGGCGGAGCGCGCACGAGTTGTGGCTGATCCGGTGATGAGGAAGGTCAAGGAAATCGTTGGCTTTATCGGTTAATGCCCGGCCCGCCATGCCCGTGTGTTGCGGTGCGGCCAGGCCATTTCGTGCAAATCCTCAAGAAGCTTGTTGTGGCCGTCATCAAGCAATGGCAGCATGGGCACCATGAAAAAACGCCGCTCGTTTGAACCCGGTCACCATCGCAAATTTCTGATCATCGTTGATGGCAGTCAGGAATCTGAGGCCGCGCTTTATTATGCTGCAGGTCGCATCCGGCACACATCGGGCTCGATTGTCCTGTTGTATGTGATTGAACCACAGGACTTCCAACACTGGATGGGCGTGCGCGACGTCCATATTGAGGAAGAAACGAACAAGGCAAAAGCCATGTTCCGGCTGTTCCGCCGCAAGCTCGGCTTGGAAGGCTCGAAGGATGTGACGATCGAAGAGATTGTGCGCGAGGGAAAAAAAGCCGAGGAGATCATTTCTTTGGTCAACGAAGACGAAGATATCGCCATTCTGGTCCTCGGTGCCGCTGCCGACGCCAAAGGGCCAGGGCCGCTGGTCTCAGATCTGGCGTCAGGCTCAACCGCGGGACAATATCCCATCCCAATCACGATCGTGCCGGGCAATCTGACCGTTGAGGAGATTGAAGCCCTTGCCTGATGATGGCTTTGAATAGATCAAGATATTGATACTAAAGAAATAAATTGATCTCGATTCATGTCGGGCAAAGTGCGCAAGATGCTGGATTTTGACCACAGCCAGGGCCTCGACATTGACCTGGACAATGCCTATCTTAACATTCTAGAACAATTCTAAAGTTTTGCGGTGCAGTGCTCGGTAGCGACAATCACTAGGCCACTTGGCGTGCTTGACCAGCCAGTGGTGCATCGCAGTTTGTTGACGCAAACAACCCAGGTCCAAATTGTCTGCTGCTGATGTCGGCAGACCGAAACGGAGGCATAGGCCCATGTTCATACAGACCGAGGCAACGCCGAATCCGGCGACATTGAAGTTTATGCCAGGACGTGAAGTGCTGACGGGAGGCACTGCAGATTATCGCAAGGACGTTGATGCTGACGGCTCACCGCTGGCCAAGCGCCTGTTCGAAGTCGATGGTGTGACTGGAGTGTTCCTTGGCTCCGACTTCATCTCTGTGACGAAAGGTGAGGCCGAGTGGCAGCACTTGAAGCCGATGATTCTGGGCGCCATCATGGAGCACTATATGTCAGGCTCGCCATCCGTCGTTGAAAACGGTGCGAATGACGTGACAGAAGGCAACTACGATCCGGCAGACGAGGCGGTTGTCGGGACAATTAAGGATTTGATCGAAACGCGCGTGCGCCCGGCCGTTGCCCAGGATGGCGGAGACATCACGTTCTCTGGTTTCCGAGATGGCATTGTCTATCTGCAAATGCGTGGTGCCTGCTCGGGTTGCCCAAGCTCGACGGCGACATTGCGCCATGGCATTGAAAACTTGCTGCGCCATTTCTGCCCAGAAGTGCAGGAAGTGCAAGCGGTTGCGATGTAAGTTGGCCAGTCGCGTCCGGCCCGTCGTGAATTCACAAAACAAACCCCGTGGTGGCCACGGGGTTTTTTATTGCCTCATTCTTCTCCGCAAATACCGGCAACACGCAAAGGACTGCAACCATGCCTGAAACATTGTCTGCCGCCGCACTTTCACAGCTCTTTCTCGATGCCAGAAGCCATAACGCCTGGCAGCAGCGCGATGTACCGGATGAGACGCTGCGGCAGTTGATTGATCTCGTTAAGATGGCACCGACAAGTGCTAATTGTTCACCGGGCCGTTTTGTGTTTGTGAAATCAGTAGAGGCGAAGGCGAAGCTCAAACCGCACCTGTCAGGCAACAATGCTGAGAAGACGATGCGGGCACCGGTCTGCGTCATCATTGGACAGGACATGGAGTTTTACGAACACCTGCCAAAGCTTTTTCCGCACACCGACGCCAAGGCCTGGTTCACTGGCAAGCCCGCCAAGATCGACGACACTGCATTTCGAAATGCCACCCTTCAGGGCGGTTATCTGATCATGGCGGCGCGGGCTCTCGGACTCGATTGCGGTCCAATGTCGGGCTTCGACCCGGCAGGCGTTGATGCAGCCTTTTTTGCCGGGACAACGACGAAATCAAATTTCCTATGCAATCTAGGGTATGGCGAGGCGGATGAGCTGCTTCAGCGGTCGCTACGCTTTGATTTTGATGAGATGGCGAAGATTGTTTGATGTGGTCAGCGTGCCAGGGTCCACTTCCGCAAACGCAAACATGTGGTATGGATGGCGCGCCGACTGGGCTAACATACCGTGATTGCAATGATAATTCTCGCATTTGATTCATGTTTTCAGGCTTGTTCTGTGGCCGTTGGCCAAGTGTCAGCGGACCGGCATCAATCACTCACGCCTCTGCCGACACCCTCAGCTCATCATTTCGAAGCTCGCCAGAAAGGCCACGCCGAAGTGCTTGTTCCGTTGATTGAGCAGGTGCTGGCAGCTGCGAATATCACGCCTGGTGAAGTCGACCAGATTGCCGTCACG